>DATLXY010000129.1:0-4032 GCA_035575335.1 Nitrososphaera sp.
CCCGCCGTTGGAGTGTGGCTGTCAGAGCCTATCAGGAGCTTGCCTGGGCTCGAGAAGCGTTCAAGGTTTACTTGGTGACATATGCCGTTTCCCGGCTTGCTGTAATGTATGCCGTACTTTGCTGCAAATGTCTGAAGAAAACGGTGATCGTCTCCGTTTTCGAATCCCGTCTGAAGAATGTTATGATCGACATAAATCGCGGCGTGTTCAACCTTGACTCGTGGTATACCCATGGCTTCAAACTGAAGACATGCCATTGTGCCCGTCGCGTCCTGCATTAAGACGCGATCAACCTTCAGGCCTATTTCTTCCCCCGGTTCCATCTTGCCGTCAACCAAATGTGCAGATATTATCTTTTGAGCGAGATTTAATGCCATTATCCGAGGATTCTTGCAAGGCTTCGATATTTAATACCTTATTCTGCCGCACTGTCAGCTGTTGCCAGTGGCTTGATGTCAGCGACCTCTAGCTCTTTGCCACATGCGGGGCATAATGCTTTCTTTGGATCGCTGACTTGCTCAAGCTCGCTTTTGTCGGCAGGGCACTTGTTGTCAAAATGCGAATCGAGTGTGTCCATGTGTACAAACTTTTTCTCTTGCCTGCACACAAACAGTCTGTACTGGGCAAATTCTGTGTTGACATCCGTCAGAGTCTGGTCCATGTCGGGGGTTCCTAGTGGATGCTTTGAATTATAGCCGCATGTAGGACACCTGAAGCTAAAGACCTCCAACACAGTAACAGTGTAGTCCATGAATAAAAGCATGTCATATAATGATATTGTTCTGAAACACAGTTTCTTCAACCTTAAATACTCTCGATAGTTGGGAGCTACCGGTTGCCGCGACTAAAAGGATTCCTGGCCGTGCTCTTCCTATCGTTTCTTTCAACATCTTCTACGGTGATCGCTGCTGTCCCTGAGCAGCAGTCATCACAATCATCGTCACCATTACAACCAACGGCAACAGGGTCACATCGCAAGTTCGTCGTCTATTATGGCTGGTATTCTGACAGCAGAGGTGAACTTGGGCAGGAAATAGACAGGATTATCGCTGCACGCCCAGAATTTGTTATCAGTCCCTACCATACATCAGATGGTCTGGTTAATCTTTCACCAAGAGTCATTGACAGGTTTCATGAGGCTGGAGTAAAGATCATAGCATACGTGGCGACCGGCAACGGCAACAAGGACCTTGAATACGTGTTCCGAGAGATCAGAACTGGGCTTGACTCTGGTGCTGACGGAGTGTTCCTTGATGAAGTCTCTATGCTCCATTCTGACAGAGAGATGGACCATTACAGCCGGATCTATGACTGTGTCAAGTCTTTTGGAAGTGACAAGGTTGTCATTGCCAACCCCGGCAGCGTATTGGTCAACGAGAAGGTCATGAATGTGAGCGATATCGTTTCGTTTGAACACCAGTGGCGTCTCGCACCCTATATTGACTGGTTCTCAAGGTATCCTGCGACCCGGTTCATGGGGATTTCAAGCAATGACATCGACAACGTGATGGGGTACAGGATAAATCAAGAGCTTGCTCCCAGAGATACAATTGAGGCTTGGCAGGAAGGCATCGGATATCACTATTCTACGAACAAGTATATCACGCTTGAACCGTGGTTTGAGGAATACCAGAGAGCGCTTGAAGACTATACTACATCTGACAGAACCATGCATCAGCTACAGGTAAAGACTGTTGGTGCTGACGGCAACGAGATAAGAGGGTTGTGGATAGAGGTAAAAAAGAGCGAGAGAGTGGTTATAACTGGCTTTAGCCCTACCAAATTCCTGCTACCTGACGGCGATTACGAAGTAGGTGCAGGGAACTACCAAAACTTCACCTTCTTAAGATGGCAGGACGGAGAAACGTCGCCGTACCACAAGGTGCGACTGGCAAGAGACGCAGAGCTTGTAGCAACCTATCGGACACCGTGCTAACCTGCGAATAGGAAGTTACGACAAATCTGACAACAGCGTCGAGGGAATGCAACAGCTAGAAACAATAAAGGTGGCAGCAAAGTAGTTGAAGGCATTCATACGCCACTGAACTTGCAACCCCCAGCATGTTCAATATTCGGTATTCGCGTTAAGCAACGAACATCACAACTTTGAAAGCTAGAACCACAGCTCGCACGCCAGATTACTCGTTCACGACGTAGAGGTCTTGGTCCATTGTCACAGCATGTTTCAGACAAGGTCGACAGCTCCATTTTCGCCAGCTGCCAGGATTACCGGCATTATGTGGAATACGAACTCCCGACACTGCCTGCTGCTTGGATCCCGTCTTGAGTTACATATGCAAAAGAATCTGATTCCAGCGACAGGGTTGGAAGTTACATTTCTCTCGACTGCGCTCTCGCCGGGTTGATGGTATCGCATCTTTAGCATGACCAGCAGCATTCAATGGACAAGAGGAACGATCGTATTCAGACGGTGTTGTCGCTTTCGTTCTTTATGCTCGGCAGCCTATTACCATTCGTCATCATCTCCATATCGGTCTATTGTTATTTCTGACCGCAGCCGACATCTTCAAGAGCATGCTTAATATCTGCAATCCTCTTGCGGAGGGAAATAGTACTGACTTCGGCTGCATCTGCAATGACTGTCTTGGCTATGTCCGCATTATTCTCCGCTGTCGCTAGATACAGAGCTGCAGCGGCTAGCACGAGAGGGTTCTTACCTGTTGTCGCCGTGTGGTTAGAAACCAACGACAGAATCTCTATTGCTTTCCTTGAGACCCTTTCGTCGATCCCGGCTCTGGCAGCAATCTTGGTGACGTTCCTGAACGGGTCCATGATTGGCGGCTCGATAGACATCTCACCGATCAGGATCTTGTAGCAATGGGTCGCAAAGGGTTTCTTCACCCCAGCTACCCTGCACACTTCACCCATCGTGCGTGGTATCATCCTCTCCTTGCATGCAAGATAGACGGAGGCAGCGACAAAGCCAGAAATGGATCTACCCTTTATCAGGCTCTTGTGCACGGCCTTTCTGTAAAAGTAGGCCGACCTTTCTGCCACTTGCCAAGCAAGCCCCAAGCTCTCGCAGACCCGGTTGATTTCCGGAGTGGCCTTTTTGAGATTTCTGGATATCGGAGTGCTTGAAAAAGACATGGCGTTGAGCTTGCGCAAGCGATTAATGGGTATTGGATGCGATGCTCTGTGCACATAGGCTGAAGGGTAGTAATCCTCTCTTTGCTCCCGCGTCTCAGATCCTTGATCTTGTTGTATAGTGTTTCGGAGGGCCCCTGTTGAATTACCTATACAGGTGGAAAGTCCAGTATCATGTATAAGGAGAGATGATGGAAATCCTCTCCTTCTTCTGTCATCTGCCGGCGAGAATGATCTCCACTCTGGAGACAGGGTTTCAACCCGTTCTTTCACAACCACTCCACACGAGCTGCACACTATTTCGCCCGTGAAACTATCGGTAATTAGCACGCTTCCGCAGGATGAGCATTGATCCTCGTCCTGTGTTGAATGGTTTGGCAACACAATCTAAACAACTATCCGGCAGTAATAACCCGGAAGAAAAAATCTGATTGGTATGTGTTAAGTTCAAATCTAAGAAGGATTGGTTCCGGATTTGCGCTACATTTTGTTGATAGAAGAATCTTATGCTTGATATCACGCGTGGCAAATAATTTCTGATTTTTCAGTGAGCAGTTGCCAGAGTACAAATACTCAATCGATAAAAGTCCACCGTCCAGTCGATCAGTGAATGTGTTCTATTATCGGAATATTTGGCAAGAATGGCGTAGCGCCCTCCTTGGTCGAGAGCCTGAAAAGGATGGAATACAGAGGCTATGACAGTGTAGGAATTGCCACCTTGTCCACTAATAAGATTTCAGTCAGAAAAGGTATCGGCAAGGTAAACCAAGTGAATAGTACCCTTAACCTTGCTGGAATGGAGGGTTGTATCGGTATCGGTCATACACGCTGGGCCACCCATGGAGGGGTCACTGATTACAATGCCCATCCTCACCCCGGCTGTACTAACGACATCGTGGTCGTGCATAATGGTATCATCGAAAA
>DATLXY010000130.1:0-6065 GCA_035575335.1 Nitrososphaera sp.
GTTGCTCAATCATCTAGCTGGATGAAGGCATTTCATTGTTGCCTTCGTACGATATTTAGTAGCTTTTGATATTTTACCATCTTCATTACGCCGTCTGCGCTAGAGTGATGGCGGTGGCTTTTCTGATCCTGACCTTCGAACATATCACCTGTCAATCATCACCTCGTGTTGCTGTCGTACTTTCTGTATATACGATCCTCTGCCTCTCCAAGACCCTCTTCCTTAAGTTTGTCCTGAGCTTCTTTACACAGGGCTTGCTGCGCAACCTTGCCCGGCAGCAGCTGCATTAGCTTACGTTGTCCTGAAAAAATTCATCGCAGACTGAACACTTGCACAAACTATTGATATACAAACCGCGGCGACCACTGAATCTGGACCCATTGCGCAGGCAGATTTTCTTGCAATTCCACAAATCAACTAGCACTCCCGGTACGAGCTAATCGTAGCATCAGGAAGCACAATTGCTCATTTGAGAAAGGTATGTGCCGAAGACCGTTGATAGTTGTTAAGCAGCACTCTACGCGCTTTGCCGGCTGCCGCACTGGTCCAATTTGGTGTGCTCTTCCAGATCTAGTGGACCTGGAAATGACTTACTTAGAACATACAACGCAAGAATATTTCAGTCGTTCTTCCAACTCGATCGTCTCCATTTATCGCTCGCACACTCTTAATAACTGTGGCCACGCTAGGAATTTTCAATATGTCAGACACTTTCCAAAGCAAGTTATTAATATCTAACAAACTATACAATACTGGTCAAAATCGCCGCTGCCTTCGTTGATACCAAAAGAAATCGAAATCCAGAGACTGAAGAAGGTCTATATCTTCGTAATAGTTCCGGGTTCAATTGCTGCCTCAGTCGAAGTCGACAGCTTTATCGACGCCTCGCTGCACCAGACGGCAATCAGAGACTACGCATTCACACCAGCTCACTGGTGGCTTTACAGCCACTTCATTGCCCTGCCGCTTTGGTGGGCAATGGTGGCCCTGTACTCCAGAAGGATCCCCGATACTTAGAGGATTGGGAAATTCGCTGCCGATCAGCCTGAAGGTGACCATACTCGGATACCTAGCAACGATGTTCACAATCGGAATAAACGAGCTGTGGCACTTCTGGTTCGTCGATCTTGGCAGTATCCAACCACTAGATGTTCAACGTAGGAATAATCGCGGCGTTCATGGGGGCACTCGCGTTTGTGGTTAGGGTCTACGCACGCTTGGTGGAGCTTGGTGCAGAAACGCCCGCCACTAACCCGTACGTCACCGAAATGTTCAAGCTGGCGCTTGAAGGCAAGCTATACAGCAGGTCGATCCCGTAATCGACAAAACAGCAGCAGCGGTGGTGGTGGCTGTGTTCAGGAGCCACAACATCAACAATAATAATACAATCCGGGCACAGCTAGACGATAGAGATATCTCGTCATACAGTGAGTCCTTTTGTTTTCTTCTTTTTTCCAAAAGCTCAATAGTTGTCAACAGCAAAAGAACATGCCGGCGAGTTGGCTGCATCATATGTTGCAAAGACTCCTGTTGTCTCTATCTTAGAAAGAGGGGAGAGGGGGGTAGAATATTGTTAAGATGAAAGGAAATGAGGAGATCATGCCGAGCTCGCTATGCGGTGTAAAGGAGAAATCGTGTATGGCCCAACCGCGAGTCCTGGCCGACTGCGACAAGATCGCAGCTCGCTTCTAAAGAAAGATGTTGCGATAGCTGGTTGCTGATTGCCTAAAAAAGTTTCCTTGAAAAACATGAATTCATTTACATATCGATAGAGAGCCAAGAGAAAAAATTTGATTTTCCCCAGAGTCATCTGGGGTAGTTTATTACTACTCGACCTCTACTGTTCCAGTCATCCAAGGATGCAATGAGCAGTAGTATTCAAACGTCCCCGGTTCTGTAAATGTGTACTCGAAGCTTCGTCTTTGCAGAATAGAGCCGCTATAGAATAGCCCTTCCTCCCTGCTCTTTACCGTGTGGGTAGTCGAGTCGTCATTCTTCCAGGTTACGGTATCTCCGACATTTATTACTATGTGGTTGGGAGAGAAGCCCTTGCCAGAAGATTTCTGGCTGGAGCCCTTGGCCATCGACACCGAGGTGGTCTCTACAGGCTCGCTCTGGCTTGCAGTTTGTTGCAGTTGTTGCAGTACTGTTTCATTCCCGCCAGCACCCATACCTGACATCGAATGTCCTCCCTGGCTCTCAGAACTGTTTGCAGTAGTGCTAGTTGTTACCTTGCCATTCGGATCTTGCTTTTGGATCGCCCTTGTAAGGTTCTCCTGCCATGCTACCATGCTGATAGACTTTGTTTTTGCTATATCTACTCCATCCACGGCATCTTCAGGTGCGTCGGTGATGTTAAAGTACGCCATAGTACCTTTCTCCTCAGGCGTTCCATGCAGGTGGAACAGATACCTGCCTTCCCAGGGCCATTTTACTTCAAATATCGCTGTGTTGCCTGCAGCAACTTCCCATGACTGAACCCTTTGCCGGGGATTTTCCCATACGCCTGAAGGAATCGCGTCAAACAGTGTGCCATGTATGTGGAACGCAAAGGCTGGTGAACTGCCCAGGTTTATCAGGTATATGCGGACAAGCTCGTTTGTCCTTGCCAGAAGTGGATTCTCCCAATACAGGTCAGCAAAGCCATTAAACATCACATATTCTGGATTTTCAGTTAGCTGGTTCTGTGTGTCATATTCGCCTGTGACAATAACGTATTCTCTTGCAGGCTCTAATGGAGTTTGCGGATCTACGATGAATGCACCATACAGCCCCATCCTGATATGTTGAGACACTGGCATAACATGGCAGTGGTACATCAGGGCGCCTGCCGGCTCTGCGATGAAGTCATAGGTGTAGGCCTCGTTAGGCAGGACTTCCTGGAACACGCCATCGTCCTCTTCTTCATGGTCTCCATGGAGGTGAATGGTGTGAGTCATGGGAGTCTTGTTTATGAAGTTGATGATAACGCGGTCGCCCTCGGTCGCCTGCAGGGTCGGTCCAGGGATCGTTCCATTATACGTCCATGCCTCAACACGGGTATCGGGTGCAATTTCAAGAGTGGTCTCCTGCGCAATCAGCGTGTATTCAATAGTCTTTGGTTCATAATTTCCCGATGTTCCCTGTCCATCGGCAGCAGCTAGGCTAAAGGTGCTATCCGCAAACATGATTGTTGCTAGCTGGCCGCCTGCAAGTGCGGCAACAATTCCTGCTCCAAAAAGAAATGCAGCAATTGTCGGTGCTATGACTATTACCGTCTTTCTATAGCGCTTGTTGTTGTTATGCTCCATCCCAAGAGATCGCAGCAGAGTTGTTGTTTTATGTAGGACGTTTAGAGTGCAAGTGAAAGAGTTAGCTTGGATTCAAATCATATTGCGCGATATCAGAATGATTCTAGATACTTGCAGTATGGACTGCGCGGTTAAAGAACAGTTAGGGTTGCAATCAATGCAATGGATAAGCGAAGAAAGATCTTCTCGGACAAGATCAAAAGCAGATTAAGGAACCTGTGGCTGCCAGCCATTGCCGTGGCGGCAGTACTTACTATGTCGCCCCTGATGCTGGCAGGATTCTTCAATAATCAAGTAGGGGAATACAAAACAACAGCAACTACTACTACGGCGACAATTACCGTGACCCACAAAGATCATCAAATAGTGCAAACCGAGACCTCTCAGCCTGATAATACTCCTATAGGCGGTCTGAACCTTGTTCTGCCGGCGGCGTTTGCCCAGGTCAGCGAGGAAACTGCGAAGCAGCTAGAGGAAAACGGTACTCCTGTCCGCAAGTTCACACTCATTGCGTATGAAACACAGATCGCCCTTCCAACCGGTGAAAATACAACAAGGCTCACATTCAACGGTACAGACCCAGCCCCCACCTTGCGAGCAAGGCAGGGAGAGATCATTCAAATTACAATAATAAACCACCCAGACAACATCAGGCTGCACAGCGTAGACCATCATGCTGCTACGATCAGTGCAATACCGAACTTTGGAGCTGTTGATATCGGGCAGAACAGGACGTATACGTTTGTAGCAAAGCAGCCAGGGTTCTTCAAGTATCACTGCGAAGGCGAGGATGTGCTTGGAATGGACGAGCACGTGCTTTCCGGAATGGTGGGTGGCTTTATAGTCGATCCAGCCAATGGGTACGGCCCGTATGTGAATGTAGAATACACGTACGATAGCAATGGTCAGCCTCAAAGACATATAATACGTGAAGATGGGAAGGCAAAAGAGTTCACACTGCAGTTTTCAGAGCTCTATCTGACAGAATCAGGCGAGTACAATGCGGATGCAATGTACGCATACCAACCAACGTGGACTACTATTAACGGGATCCCCTTTGGGTACGATCCAGCCGTTACCAAGACGCCGGGCGCAATGCCTTTGCATGTGAAGGCAGGGGATCACGTTAGGTTCTTTGTTCTGAACGCAGGCAACATCCCGGTAAACTTCCATATTGTAGGAGAACAGCTGGACAGAGTGACTCACGGAGGCAAGGTTCAGGGACAGGGACTGCAGACGTATCTTGTAGGCGGCTCTAACGACGCCATAATTGACGTGGTATTTGACGAGCCGGGCATATACGCGATAGTAAACCACGACTATGCCGCCCTCTTCAAAGGACAGCTTGCGATAGTGGTGGTAGACGATACAAATGGAGATAACCTGATCAACTATAAGGGCAATAACCCGTCAAATGCGGTGCCTCCGCCTGGAATCGATAGCATAAGGCAGGAAACCACGCCGTACTATGCAGGTTCTCCGATGTAAAAAAAGAACGTGTTTGGCAAGAAGAGAGAATGATTGAGAATCGCTTGAGGCACTGACTGGCCGCTGGTTTCAGTAGCGCGTCTGCAGGCGTCCTCTCAGATTTTTTCTTGAGAAGATTGTTATTGTTATTTTTGTAATTGCCACGAGGATTTTGACATGCCTGATATGGTCATGCTAAATGAGGAATTAGTCAGGTTAAACCTCATTTCGCCGTAATCGCCGGGCTTGAGCAGTTCCTGCAGAACTGCTTCAAACATCCCTTTGTAATAGCGGGACCACTTTGAACTTATCCCATGGTTGATCATGATGAATATGCCCGAGTCATTTTCCTGCCTGACTACCAGCTGAAAGCCCATTACGTCGCACCTGAGTTTTAACCAGCGAATAAACGTGTGCAGGTCATAGCCAGATTCTGAGAAGAGTATAAAGTCCTTGATGGTCTGGTCCTTTTGAATCCGGCCAATCTCTTCTACGTCATCATCGGAAATCTCGTCCATGATCTGCTTAACCATGCTCTTGTGCAGGGGCATGAACCCCAACTTTTCTTGAAATCTCCACCAGCCGGAGTATTTTCTCAGTATGCTGACTATTATCGAGTTCACGCTTGTTCCCTTGTAAAGTGATTCCTCTCTCAGTGACTTTAGCAACTCCCGCGGAAGCCTGACCAGAACTGCTTTGGTGGATTCTTCTGAAGTTGTTTGTGGAAGCTCATCGCGATTATTACTATCATTATCATCTGGCGATGAGTCTCTATAGCTTGGCACCTGGCCGTTAGCGACAGACATTCTCATAGCCGCGGTTTTGTCTTCTTTTTTATGGCCGCCCTTCACCCTTTCACCGTTAATGGAATGAATCCGCCTATTTCGTGATAATAATTATTATGTACACAATGCAATCAACAGCAAACGAGAGATATCAGCACAGCATGGGCCGATTGCAGTAGCTGCCGGCGTGGCATGGGATGAACAAGGCCGGTGACCCATGCTGCGTGGGATTCGCATACCCGCGATTTGACTGTCTGGGAGAGTAAATAATGGATACGTGTACACCGCAAGCAGATAATTGCCCCCGATATCAGATATAGTACATGAAATTATCACAGCCGTAGCGATGATGAGGTGGGGCTGAATGAGCTTGCTGCCAAACAACTCATCTGGAAACTAGTTGATACACGGTCTATCACATATTACCACCCAGCTTTTAGCTACGACCCAGTCACATCGCCATGCAGTTCCGTGAGCTGACTGGCTGCCAGACATGCGATGGGACCTGATCGAGCAGTCCCTG
>DATLXY010000131.1:0-3118 GCA_035575335.1 Nitrososphaera sp.
AAATGCGGATATGAGGCAATGGCTGATCATGTTGCTGCTTGCAGCAATATCGCTGCGCGGGCTGTAGTTGTCAACCAGCCTATTGTAGCGCCTCTTTTTTAGGCAGTTACAAGCCCGCTGCTTTAGCAGTGGGTAGTTGACATACCGGCCCGACACTTGATATTTTCCTTTCCAGTCGCGCTTTTTCTATTGATGGTTAGGTCAGTGACGTAAACAATCAGGTGACTCACGAATAATTTCGTGGGCTTCTTCTTGCTTACTAGCAGCTAAAAATACATCAGCGGCGCATCCCGAGATTTCCTTATTCTGCTTCCCTGCCGAACCTTTCCCGCAGGTACAAGAGTCCCTTGACCAAATCCCTGGCCTGCTCGGGTGTAATCTTGCTCTCTAGGAGAAAATTCGCGTCAACACCCATTTCCAGAAGCTTTGCGATATCCCAATGCATCTGCTTCAGGTCCGGCACTTGCGATTCTGTCACAGGCATACTCCGTCAATCCCATTATAAAACATATTGGATAACCTCTTGTGATGTATATACGGTGATACATGATGGTGGCTCGTCCTCTCGCTGCAGTCTGTCTATCTTGCCGGCGTGCTGTCGCGGTGGCCTCCTGCTGCCGGCTGGCTGACTGGCTTGTTTCCTTGCGGGATTGCCTGCTGATTACTCGACTGCCTGCCAAGAGATCTTTTTTCCATTTGATCAACCAGATGTAGTGGTTTGACTTTTAATCTCCACTGCTTGGAGATTCACGTTAGCCCTGTTAACTTAGGATAATTCGTAAACTCATGTGAACTTCTCCTAAATTCCTTCTCTCAGTAGAGCCCTTGCTTACATCAATCTTGCATCAGATTATTATTGCATTCACGTATATGATAGACGACAGACATGTACCCATTCGAGGCTTGACTGCCTCACTATCGTCTTCGTCCTTTTGTCAAGACGGTTCAACAGTTAGCTCCTCTTCGTCCTTTTATCCCCATACGAATTATCGCGGCCTATATGCATCTTGACATTGTAATAATGGTACAGGTCAAAAATATTCTTTCTGCATATGCTTTTTCATGGCAATTGAGTCGTATGACATACCCTATACCATCGTCTGAAATGGATGTGGCATTGTTAACATACGGTTATCCAGGACTGTCCTAGCTTTTTTTCATTGCGATATAAAGAGAAAGATGAGGACAGACCAAGCTGTAATCACATATGGACTGTACTTGTATATTTCAATTGAGTTTCAGGGTGGCAGCCACAAATCCTTGGCACACATCAAAAAAAGAGGAGCCACGTTGCAATTTGGAAATGGGTACAGAAATATGCAGATTGTGCGGACAGGTTGTTTCGTACAGACAGGCGCCTTGTAAGTACGATATTTTTGTCGACGAGACCTTGCTTCAGATAGAAGATGGTCATGACTACCGGTGTTGTGGATTGTATATGAACCACCTGCAATGAATACGTGTCTAGTCATGCACCGGTCACGTGAGAGGACCGATTTCATGTGCTATGCCCTACTAGCACTTCTTCAAGCAGTTGCAGGGGAGAGATATTGCAGAAAGCCAGTATTCACACATATACATACGTACACACACAGACGGTGCGAGGTGGTACAACAACGAGGCTAGCAGCTGGTGGCTGCGCCTGCGCCACCATGTCTATGGTACTGAACTGAAGAAGAAGAAGAAGAATTTGATGGAGTGGTTTATACAGAATATCAAGGACAGGACGGAATGTTTCGACGACTATTTCCCATGCAGAAAAAAGGTGGGTTGCGACAGGCAGCACGTGTGGAACTGGCTGAAGCTCTTCTTGCCATAGTCGCATATGGGGGCAGACAGGATACGGTTCACGTCATTTCTTGCCAGGGATTGAGGCAAGTTAACAGAGCCTTTTGAAATTGAGTATTCTGTAAATACCATGGTCCCAATCATCAGAATCAAATGCGAACATAGTATCAAGCAGTTTCACAAGTTTCTCCTTGCTTTTCTCATCTGCCATCAGGAAAAGCCTCCTATCACTGATAACATCCAGGAATCTCTTGATCCCCTGTTAAACATCTTCCCAATCATAGCATAATTCACTAGTATAAAACTTGAAACCCAAATACGAGACAATCCTCTCCATATCATTAAGCCATTAAAGTTGAGGTATGGAGATATGATTTGTGCTTGAAGGAACAGCCCTGCTTTGCACATTCTTTATTGTGAATTTTCTGATAAGGTTTTACCCCCATGCAAAAACCAATTACGTCGTCCCTGACGACTTCTCTCATTGTGATGCTAAGGCATTAGGATAGATGGAGGTAAATCGGGATGTTAAAGCCGAGGTTACGCCCGAAAAAGTGCCACTTTAAGCTTGATCCAAGGGAGGTAGCCTGTTCACAAGAGCTTGCTAACTGGTTTAATCTACTAAGGCTTGCCGCATTAGCCTTCGGGTATGTCGTATACATGTGGATACTTTCTTGGGTGCTTTATTAGTGTGATCTCTGCTTAAATCCTCAGCATCAAAAAGAAAAAAGAAATGGGCTATTGCCCTATTGACCGAGCAATTTCCAACAGTAGTTTGTCTAGTGGTTGATGTCCTGTTACAGAGTATATTGTATGGTCTTGGTCATGATAGAATCGTACCATGCCACGCATTGGCAGTTGGTTGCTCTCGACTACTGTACCGTGTATGGAATATCTGTCTACTCCCGTAAATGTTCCCCATCCGACCCCCTTATTTCCATTGACTTCGATGGTCTTTACATCAGCTAGAATCTCTTTCTGAGATCCATAGTAGTTTAGTTCTTTTTGCTGGAAATACGTGCTATTGTCTGCAGCACCTTCGGGTTGGCTAATTGTAACCACGATCGCGCCTTTGTCTATTTGCGAGTCAAATGACCCTTCAAATGGGCATAGTGAATGGTCTGCATAGAACAGCACTACTGCATCTCCCGGTTATCGACGCCTTTGAGTGTGTATCCTGCTGTAGATTGCAAAGATGGTTGTTTGATAGGATAGCTTACACTAACTGCGTCTAAACTAGTGGGCAAGCAATTTGCTGTTGGACTACCGATCCTTCCTCGCTTCCGTTGCCCATAGTTGTGGAAACAAACAAACAATACCACCACCACCA
>DATLXY010000132.1:0-6928 GCA_035575335.1 Nitrososphaera sp.
GCTGGCGGCGCTCCAGCCGGAGGAGGAGCTGGATGGCTGGACTGTTTTCCGCTCAAATCAGGGAACCAACATGCATCTCCAGAACGAGATCAGAATCGCGGAGGCCAAGGCGTACACGGCCGGCTATGTCCGCTGCAGGGTGGCCAGCGAACCGCATACGATGGAAGGAGGGCATGTGATTTTCACGGTAGAACAAGAAACCATCAAGATGCCCGCGGCGGTGTACGAGCCGACCGGGCTGACAGGAGTTGCGGCGAGACTCGAACCCGGCGATCTTATTGAAATAGGAGTGGGAGTCAGGAAGGGAACCACAAAACATCCCAAGATCCTGAACGTGGAATATCTCCTGATAAGAGAGCTTGCGCCGGCTTTTGATCTGATGAATCCTCTATGCAAGATGTGCGGCAAGCGCATGAAATCAGAGGGCAAGAACAAGGGTTACCAGTGCGACAAGTGCAAGCACAGGGAACCGAATGCAAAGAAAATCATGATCTCCCGGGAGCGCAGCATCAAGGCAGGTCTCTCTTTGCCCACACCCAAGGCCCACAGGCACTTGACAAAGCCGCTGCAGAGGTACGGCCTAGAAAAGTCAGGATTCCACCAGCACCAGCACCAGCCCGCCTAGAACCGATGCTTGTACGTGTTGACCGTGCCTTTGTGTTCTTTATTTGAATGGAGATCGAGGAGAAGAAGCAGTAGTAGCGAGGGGTTGATTTGAACTTACGGCCACCTGCAATTCTGCAAAAGTGGAAACCGCTCTGCGGGTTATGAGCCCGCCGGGATAACCTGGCTTCCCCACCTCGCTGTCTGCATGTTCACACAAGGGTGATATAACTCTGTCCATTATTTTCAAGACAACTTGTGATTCAAAGCAGCTTCCTAATATTGCGCGTTGGCCTTGCTGATATTGCCGGCCATGGAACTACTACTGGCCTTCGCGTGAGGTGGCCAGAGCAGCACTTTTCCAATCGACAGCGGGGGAGTATGCCCATAATCGCTAGCTAGATTTATTTTCATCCGTGCCCTTATCACACATGCACACGTGCATATGAACACCAAGTCGTTAGATGACATCGATTTTGAAAAGCGCAACGGGCTCCTGCCGGTAATCGTGCAGGACAGAAAGACCAAGGACATCCTGATGCTGGCATACGCCAACAAGGAGGCACTCACCAATACCGCCAAGACTGGCAACGCCTGGTTCTGGAGCACCTCGCGCAACAAGCTTTGGATGAAAGGCGAAGAATCGGGCAACGTCCAACCAGTGCACGAAATACTAGTGGACTGCGACTCGGACGCCATAGTGTACATGGTCGATTCAGACAAACCTGCGTGCCACACGGGCAACAGATCGTGCTTCCATAATATACTAAAATGACCTCTAAAAAGCAGACAATCTGCAGAGTTGCAGGTTATTCTTGGAAAAAATGCAATAAACTTGGAGTTTAGTAATACAATACATATGCACAAAAAAGTTTAGTAATACTAAAATGTCTATTAGAGATGTTTTAATCACGTATTCTTTTGAATGGAGACTAGAAAATCATGGGCAATATCAAGTCATTAAAGTGTAGGGAATGCGGCAGGGAGTACGAGCCGCGGTTTAGGTATGTCTGTGAAGATTGTTTTGGTCCTCTGGACGTCACGTACAAAGAGCAATCGATAAACAGGCACACCTTTGAACTAAGGGAAAAGACCTACTGGAGATATTTCGAGTTCTTGCCGATCGCGGACAAGAACAGTATTGTCAGTTTGAACGCCGGGCTCACGCCACTGCAAAACGCGGGGCAGCTTGGCAAGAAGCTCGGGCTGAAAGATTTGTACATCAAGAACGATTCTGTCAACCCCACGTTTTCATTCAAGGATAGGCCGGCGGGTGTTGCTGTATCAAGGGCCAAGGAAACGATGCTCAAGGCGGTAGGCTGTGCATCAACCGGCAACCTGGCCGCTGCCACCGCAGCTCATGCGGCCAAGGCAGGATTGCCGTGCTACATCTTTGCGCCTTCCGATATCGAACACGTAAAGATCGCCCAAGCGCTCTCCTACGGCGCAGAGTTTGTCGCGGTGGATGGAACCTACGATGACGCAAACAGGATCGCGTCAATAATAGGCGACAAGAAGGGCATCGGTGTCGTCAACATCAACATGAGGCCATACTATGTCGAGGGGTCAAAGACCCTGGCCTACGAGGTTGCAGAACAGCTTGGCTGGAAAGTTCCCGATAACCTGATAATCCCCGTCGGCAGTGGGGCTATGCTGAATGCGATATGCAAGGGGTTTGAGGAGATGCACGCGCATGGTCTGATAGATAGCCCAAAGAACATGAGGGTGATAGCGGCCCAGCCACATGGGTGCGCGCCCGTGGTCGACGCGTGGAAGCGCAACAGCGACGAGGTCATTCCTGTCGAGAGGCCGGAGACGATCGCAAAAAGCCTAGCCATCGGGGATCCAGGAGACGGCATCTATGTGATAAGGAGGCTAAAACAGTATAACGGTCTGGCAGAAGAAGTGAACGACCGGCAAATCGCAGACGGTATCATGCTCCTTGCCCAGACCGAAGGCATCTTCACCGAGCCGGCAGGCGGCGTGTCCGTCGCAGTGCTCAGAAAGCTGGTCGAAGAGGACAAGATCAAGTCAGACGAGACCACAGTGTGCTATGTCACCGGCAACGGTCTGAAAGCCACAGAAGCGATTATAGGTCTGCTGCCTAAACTAAACGTCGTTAAACCTGATGCGGCCGAAATTTCGGCAATGATAAGATAAGGTAAGGTGAGATAAACGAGAATGGCCAAAGTCGAATTTGTAGTTCCATCAGTTTTGAACAAGGGTCAGGGCGAGAAGAAAATCTCGCTAGAAGCATCTGACCTGCAGGACGCTTTTACAAAAATCGCGGAGCAGATGGGCGATGATTTCAAGCGCCGGGTATTTGACCACAACGGCAAGCCAAGGTCGCTCATCAACATCTACATCAACGGCAAGAATATGCGCTTCAGCGGAGGCATGACCACGCAGCTCAAGGACGGCGACTCTGTCTACATCCTGCCGGCGGTGGCCGGGGGCGCAGAGCTAACAAGCGAAGAGCTCCAGCGCTACTCGAGGCAGGTGATGCTCGAGGAGATCGGCTTTGAGGGCATGGAGAAGATCAGGAGAGCCAAGGTCTGCGTTGTTGGGGCAGGGGGTATCGGAAACCCGGTCGTCACGCAGCTGGTCGCGATGGGCATTGGCAAGCTACGCATAGTCGACAGGGACGTGGTCGAGATCACCAATTTGCACAGACAGCACCTTTACACTGACGACGATATTGGCCGCGTCAAGGTCGAGGCTGCTGCTGAGAGGCTGCGCAGGCTCAACCCGACTGTCGAGATAGAGCCGGTGCCGACTTCGGTCACGAAATACACCGCAGAGGACATTGTGAAGGGTTTCGACGTCGTCATCGATGCGCTAGACAGCGTGGACGCGCGTTATGCGCTTAATGACGCGTGCATCGAGCACAACATTCCGCTAATCTATGCCGGTGCTATCGGCGTGACAGGATCCGTATGCACTATTCTGCCGAACAAGTCCGCGTGCTTGCGCTGCATGTTCCCCGAGCTGAATGAAGAGGAGATGCCGGCCTGCAGCACCGAAGGCGTGCATCCCTCGATACTCTACCTCGTGGCCGGGATACAAGTGTCAGAAGCGGTCAAGATAATCACTGGCAAAGAGCCTTCGCTTGTCAACAGGCTGCTGTACATGGACCTGAACGAGCTGTCGTTTGATACGGTTCAGATGTTCAGACAGGAAGAATGTCCGTCATGCGGCACGGTCCGGAAGGACTCGGGAGGAGTTACAAAAGAGCTGATAATTGAAGAGCTTTGCGGTCGGGACAGAGGCAAGCGAACTTGGACGGTGACGCCAGTCCAGCCAGTCGCGGTAAACCTTGTCAGCATAACCAAGACTGCCGAGTCACTTGGCTACCAGGTAAAGACCAGAGGGAACCTTGGTATCACGGCAGTCAACTCGGGCAGGATGTCGGTGAGCTTCCTCTCAAGTGGCGCTGCCACGATCGTGGGTGCCAAGGACGAGGAGGACGCGATCAAGGTTTACAAGACTTTCCTCACACCACTTCAATCCTGATCAAGGATCTGGAGTCCCTGCCTGATCACCACCCGGTTCACGTCTACTACCACTTTCCAATGGAGATGAGAGTTGCTGTGTCACAGCTGCAACCCCCGAGAAGCGTCTCCCGCTCATCCGGCGCCATCGTCATTATTACCTCCACAGGCAAAATTTGATGTGATTTTTTCATCTGCGGTTAATAACTGGCAAAGGAGTTCCCACTGCCGATTATGCAATACCATGCAGCATCAGAACTCACCGCGATTGGGAGAAGAAGAATTCTGTGCTGGGCATGGCCCACACAGGCTATATAAACCTAGTTTGGCACACACAAGATAATAACAGTCGTTGGCCACATCGTGTGTTTTAGGATAAAAATGGAGGTAAGAGACCTTGCCAACAAGAACAAGATCCGTATCTCCGAGATTGCAAAACAAAAGATTGAAGGGAAATTAAGCAATTTTCGAAAAGATTGTAGATCTGCTTGACGGTCGTCTTTATTGTTAACAAGCCATTTGTGGGGAAGAGATAGGCGTGTCCCATCAACCAAAGACTTGCCAGAATCTTCTTTCCTGACAAATCTGTGGTCGGGCACACAGGGCCAGCTAGATAAAATCTGTGAGGGTTGACTGCACTTTCTTTTCTTCCTTGAAGATCAATTTCAGTTCCGTCGCTATCGATTCAACCCTGCTGCGCAGATACTCGTTTATCTTGTACTCTTGGCACATCCCTGTTGCTATCCCAAGATACTTTTCTACCGCGCCCCTTGTCACGGTCTGTATCAGCTCGCTCTGGCACTCGGTGCACTTGCCCAGAAGTGGGATCCTCCGGAACTTGGCCCCGCACGTGGTGCAGCGGAATGACTGGGAGGAGTACGAGCGCATGTTACCCATGATGTCAGGCAGAATGTGCGTCGTCAGGACCATCGCGGCCACCTCGTCCGCGTCGACCGCGTTGATCAGTTTCGCAGTATCGAACTGCATCTTGAGCTTTTCCTCCATTGTGTTGAGTGTTGAATAGGCGCTCCTCTGCGCCTTTGTAACCAGGGCGTCAGTGAGGTGAGTGAACCCGTAGCCAAAGAACTGGTGCTCGTCACCTATCCTGTTCTTTATCGTTTCGATCATGGTGGCCGCGTCGGCCGCCTTGGCCTGCTTCCAGGTGACCTCGTAAAACTCAACCGGGTACGAGCTTGCGATGTCCACGTTATGCGCCTGGCGTTGTACTTCGTGCGGCAGCACCACCGGCTGTATCAGCAGCGGCGCGTCCATGAGCCCTCCTATCTTATCAGGTAGGAAGTCAAATGAAAAATTCAGGAAGGCGTCCATCAGCATCATGACCGAGTCGGCATCTCCGTCGCAGTCTCTGCGCTTGGCCGAGTGCCAGATGGGCGAGGCGAGGCAGACCTGGGAATCTGTAAAGCCGATTATCCTGCCTATGATACCTACAGACGTATGCGGCGCCAACCCCACGACTAGGTGGCCCACAAGGTCGTCGATTGATGACACATTGTAGAACGGCTCTATGTCATACAGCTTTTCCAGCTCTTCGTCAATGAATTTTGCGGTGTTGAGAAGGTGCTTTGCACAGTCGCGTGGGATGATCACATCCTGCATCATGAGCTCCACTATCTGGTCCGGCGAGGTGAGCTCGTTGCCCAGATAGTCACGTGTGTACCCGAGTTCCTTCAGCTTCTCTATGCTCACTCCTATCCATGCCGGTTTGAAATGGGTCAGAGGCTCGTTGGTAGCGTCGAACCTGACAGTGCCATCCTTGAATGCATACAGATTGTGCTTTTGCCGCAGTATCCCCTTCTCAAGAGGCTCTGCAGACCTGTGCCGGCCCATAAGAGACTTGACGCCCTTGAACGGCTCTTCCGGTGTCACACCGAGCTTTTTCTTGGCGTTTTCCAGCGTATCCTTGAGCGGAAAGTGGACCGAAGAGTACGTCTTCCCCTCTTTACCGCAGCGCTCGCACTTTTCACCTTCGTCGAGTTGTGCCCCACACACCGTGCAGAGATTCCGGATCATCGTCGACGCGCCGCATGCACGACAGTGTGTTCCGACCGACGGTAGCTTGCAGTTGTCACAGTAGCGGTTGGCCATCTCGGTATAGAACGATTCCTCCTTGGCAGCCTTCAGAATGTCGCGGGTAGGGCCACCTTTGGAGCCAATAGGAAACAGTACATGGACTGGAGGCTTCATCTTGCGCTCGGAGGCCTTTTCCGGCCTCCCGACCCGAACTGCAATTGTGGAGGCGAACTTGGGCATCACTGTGATGTGAGATGATTTTGTTATGAACTCGATGGCATCCTTTGCTTCCACAGCAGGTCCGGAGAGAAGCCGTCTCAACGAGAGCGCCTGGATCCTGTCATCAAGCAGGATCACACCCTTTGCGATCGAATGCGTGACTCCCAGCCTTTCAAGAATGTCCTTCAGTCTGGCGTCGGCCGGCAAGCTGGTAACGCGGCTGTTGCTACTACTGCCCGCGTCGTTTTCATTCACGATGGCAGCCGCAAGCCTCTCTTTCAGGTAGATGAGGTCGTCGATGCTAATTGTGTCCCAGTAGAAAGAATATTTTGGGTGCAGAGGCATTCCAAACTTGCATATCTCAAACGCTTCCTCTATTGTGGGGAGGATCAGCGGGTTTTCTGCCAGCTGGACGAGCCGCTCCCTGCTGGTACCACCGGCAGAATCTATTGGCATCGAAAGCAGCTTTGACTTCAGCTGCTGTGCCCACACCTCTTCCACATAGCTTGCAGGAAGACGCTGCGCGTTGTTTTCAAGAAAGTCACCGTAACTTATCAGCATGTCACCTAAGTACAGGATTTTGT
>DATLXY010000133.1:0-2446 GCA_035575335.1 Nitrososphaera sp.
ATAACACCGTCATACATGGCGACCTGGAGGTTCTAGAAGCTGACCACATTTTTCAAGTCTTCGTAGGCCTTCTTGACTTCTTCGATTGCAGCCCCATCCTCGAGCGTAGTAATATCCCCTATCTTGTCTCCGCAGGCTATCGCCTTGAGGAGGCGGCGCATGATCTTGCCGCTTCGCGTCTTGGGCAATTTGTTTACAAAATATACTTCGTCAGGGGTGGCTATGGGGCCAAGGGTGTTCCTGATGTGAGATACCACTTCGCTTCGAAGGTTATCTGACTTTATACCGTCCTTTGGCACGAGAAACGCAATTATAGATTCACCCTTAACCCTGTCTGGCTTGCTGGTCACCGCAGCCTCAGCTATTGCCCTGTGAGAAACAAACGCGCTTTCAAGTTCCATAGTGCCAAGCCGGTGGCCAGACACTTTAAGAACATCATCCGCCCTTCCAAGGAGCCACAGATATCCATCGTGGTCGACCAAGGCATAGTCACCGGGATAGTAATACATACCTGCGAACCTGCTCCAGTATACCTGCTTGTATTTTTCATCATCGCCCCAGAGCGAGAGGAGCATCCCTGGCCACGGCTTCCTCACAACAATATATCCCTTTGTTCCAGGCGGAACGGGCTGGCCATTTTCGTCAACGACAGCAACATCTACCCCGGGCACCGGGAACGTGGCGGAACCGGGCTTCATCGGGATCGTCTCGATGCCGGTGCACATGCTTAACATTATCCCTCCCGTCTCAGTCTGCCACCATGTGTCGACTATAGGACAGGCCTCCTTGCCTATCGTCCTAAAGTACCACATCCAGACTTCAGGGTTTATGGGTTCACCCACAGTACCAAGGAGCCTGAGTGATGAAAGGTCAAAAGAGTTTGGTATGGCATCGCCGTACTTCATGTACATCCTAAGAGCAGTAGGAGTCGTGTATAGGATGGTCGCGCCATGTTTCTCTACTATTGCCCAATACCTGTCGGGCTTTGGAAAGTCTGGCGCGCCTTCGTACATTATTTCGGTGACGCCGTGCATAAGCGGGGCGTAGACCACATAGCTATGCCCCGTTACCCAGCCAATGTCTGCAGTGCAAAAGAAGATGTCCTGATTGCTGAAATCAAAGACCCACTTTGCCGTTGAGTAAAGGTGTGTCAAGTACCCCCCTGTTCCATGCATAACACCTTTCGGCTTGCCGGTTGTCCCTGATGTATAAAGGATGTATAGTGGGTGCGTACTTTCAACTTGCTCAGGCTCACAATAGGCCTTAGCTCCCTCCATCAGGTCGTGCCACCATCGATCCTTTGAACCCATCCTAATCTCGTTGGCGGCTCGCCTGAGAACCACAACATGCTCGACGGACGGCGTCGATGGAAGTGCTTCATCAACTACTTTCTTCAGCTCGACCAGCTTGCCCTTTCTAAATCCGCCGTCTGCAGTAACAATCACTTTTGATTGTGCGTCGTTGACACGGTCCATTAGCGCCTGTGAGGAAAAGCCAGAAAATACGACTGAGTGGATCGCGCCCAACCTCGCGCATGCAAGCATCGCAACAGGAAGCTCGGGCACCATCGGCATGTATATCGTTACCCGGTCGCCTTTAGCTACACCAAGTCCCTTGAGAACATTTGCGAACCTGTTCACTTCGCGATAAAGTTGAAAATACGAAAGTGTCCTGCTCTCCCCGCTTTCTCCCTCCCATACAATGGCGGCTTTGTTTTTAATGTCAGTCGTGATGTGCCTGTCGAGGCAGTTTACAGATGCATTTAGTCTACCTCCGACAAACCACCTCGCAAAGGGCGGCTTCCAGTCAAGAACTTTTTCCCACCCTCTTGACCATAAAAGGTTCTGTGCCTGCTGTGCCCAGAACTTTTCAGGGTCTTTTGCAGCCTCTTTTGCAGCTTTTTCAAGCCTACTTCCGGGCCTGATGTTGATCTTCACCTTTCCACTCTCTTCATATAGCTTTGAAGGGGTCGACAAACAGTATGAAAAAAGGAATCTGGTCTTTAAAACATTTGTTTGGTTTTCCTCTTATGCAAGTCCGCAAAAAGTATCATAATTTCATAAGTTTGTTACTTAAAAGTTAGTCGATATATTAAAAATCAAGAAAAATTACTGGTATCATAGTTTGAAGTACAGAAGCAGAACAGAAATAGTTGCAATGATCCTAGAGGCTGCAAACGGCGGAGCTACAAAGACGAAAATTATGTACAAAGCTTTCCTGAGCTACGCGCAGCTGAGAGAATATCTTACTGTGCTAATAGAAAACGGGCTTCTGGAGTACATGGAAGGAACGCAGACATACAAAACCACTGCAAAGGGTCTGAACTTTCTCAAGATGCACAACGAGATAGGCGAACTATTGCAGACTACACCGGTCAGAGAACACTGACCACTCTTAATTTTTTAGAGAAGAGCGGCAGAAGAAATGTTGGTGATGACCGGCTTTG
>DATLXY010000134.1:0-5791 GCA_035575335.1 Nitrososphaera sp.
CTTGCCGTCAAGTTCGTGCAATGAGGTCAGCAACTCTTTGTTTTTCATCAGGTACGCGTGGTATTTTTCTATCACTTCCTCTCTGGTACCATCTTTGCCTATCCTGACTGATTCTGGTGATTGCTCAATTCGGTTGATCGCGTGTTCAGTTAGAGGATGGCTCGTGTCCTGCAAACATCTTTATCTAAACTCAAGCTGGCCTCACTTCGATAGATAAGGTATCTGTTTTTAGAAGTAACGGACAATGAGCGCTACTTACATGTCCATACTTGCTAGAATCCCAAGGATCTACAACACCCAGCGAGTAGCCGTATACGTAAAAGTCAGATTGGGAATCTACTACTTTTGGTGCTTCAAATTCAAAAGTAAATTCATACTCTTCGCCTGGTGCAAGTACTGTGGACCTAGATTGCTCGTTTTCACCCGGAGGTGGGCAACCATCGCCAACATCTGCCTTGGACGAAACAGTAACAGGATTCTCCTCTGTAGTCGTAAGAAAAGCCTCTAATAATGTCTGTCCAGAACGAATAGTCACATCTTCCTTACCAACATTTGATAACGATATTTTGACGGGTACCTTTTCTCCAACAATGTAAGAATTTTTTGGAACCGTTAGAGCGAGTTCTAGGTCGCCTCTTATTCCCTTCGTTGAAAGATCATCTTTCATGATCCTGATTGGATTCTCAGGAATATTTTCGGGCACAGGTTCTGGAATCGTTGCAAGAACATAATATGCCGAATATGCTGCACCAGCCGCAACTGCACCGATTATCAAGATCAGTAATCCTTTTCTAACCATTCAGTTTTCTCCTCTGTCACAATCAGGTTGTAAAATAAAAATAGGAATATACTTAGAGTCACCACAACTCTAGATGACTTCTAAGTATATTATCGTGCCTACGTTGTATTCCTGCGAAATGCCTCGTAGCTGCAGAACATATGTGCCCGTTGGTACTTGCGAATTGACATGTATTGGTAAGTCTACTTCTTCATTTGAGCCGGCATTCACATTCACTGTGGACTTCTGGAACTGTGCTACCAGACCTTGTAATCCATCCGCTCTTAGGTTCACAGAGCCATCAGGTGCACCGTCGTTACCCAGCTTTGCATCTAGCTCGACAACCAGCCTCACAGGCATATTGGTATTGCCGGCTGGATGCATTCCAGTGACATATACTGGGACAGTTACTGCAGAGCCGCGCTCAACCGTGATCACTTGCACTGCTCCGTTCGGACCGTTTAATGGCGCATCGACTTCCAGTTTGTATGCGGGTGCCCTAAAGTGCTGTCGATCCGGTGCATTTGCGTAGGACTGCTGTAGATTTGGTGACCCTACAGCTACGGTGGCGTATGCTATCGCGATTACCGCCAGAGCAGCGGCAGTCACCAGCAGTTTTTTCTTTGAATTTTGTCTGTTGTCTCTACTCATGTTTTTCACCTATTTCACCATAACCTTGCACCAGCTGACGGACAGGAGGTGGTGATTCCTTGGTTGTTTCCAACCTTAATTACTCCCGGATCCAGTGCACTGTTCTGCTGTTTGCCCTGTATTTTGTACGGTGGGCATTCATTTCCCTCGTTGTAGACTACAGTCGCTTGGCTTATTGAAGTTAGGATGTCTCTGGATGTGGCGTAGTATAGGGCATTGAAGAAGTAAGTGCCCACCACGGATTGGTCTGCGGTAGATTCTCCAAACAATTCCATTCCAGCAGTAGTCGCAAGAACCGAAGTGTTTATTGTCCATCCTGAAAGGGTTTGCCCACTTGCTGTGTATTTTGATGCGCGGATGCCAGCGACCTATGTACACATCATATGGCTCGTGCATACAATGGACAGCCATTCTCTTGCCATTCAATCAACATGCATTTCTCTGATCCAATATCTATTACATCAATTCCGCCGGCAGGATAACTATCGATACCTTGCCATCTCCCATGTCTACACCAATCCTGATTTCAGCCACCGTACATCACTCATTAACGATTTTTATCACGAACCCTTTTTCACGGAGTGCGAAGAGCCTCTTTCCATATTGATGGTACTCTTCTTCAGTGAAGATGATGTCATGTCTTAGCCCGGTGTTTTGGCTGTGCATGAGCCTGCCTGTGCGCTGAAGCTCCTGTTGTCTGCTGCCAAAGAGAAAATCGACTTCGATCACACGCTGTAGGTCCTTTACAGAGATGCCAAGGTCGCCCACCCTGCTTATCACAACAACCCGGTTGCCGTTAATTACTTCAAGCCTGTTATCTGTCTCGCCATATACAAATGGAACCTGCAGGTCGCTTGCAATTCGTTTGCCGAGGTCAAGGCTGTCACAGAAGATAAAGGTCTTTTTGCTCCTGTCCAGCAGCTCGCGGACCTTCAGCATTTTGTGGTATTCGTTCTTTACGATGTGGACATGGACCGGATGGTAATGGCGGTTCACGGCTTTCATGTATTCTTGCCAGTTAGTACCTTTTGGCACTCCTGTCAGCGCAAAGATGTAGGACTCGCGGCCGTCTTCCCTGTGCGGGCTTGCAGACAGGCCAATGCGGTATATTGATGGGGCCAGGGCGGCCCTGCTGAGCGTGTCTGCAGGAAGGTGCTGCACCTCGTCGTAGACGTTCAGCGTCACCTCCTCCTGCATGTCTGTTTCCCTCAGGCCCTGCAGAGTCCTCAGTATCACGTTATTGACCTCGCCGGGCACGTACTTTTCCAAGTAGTACTGCCACTGCTCTGCCAGCGTCCTCCTCGGGTAGAAGATGCGCTTTCTGCCCTTCAGAACGTCGATGAAATAGAGGGCTATTATGGACTTGCCGGCACCAGTAGGGGCAAATACGCCCATGGCGCCGTACTGGTACATGGTATCGATGTATTCCTGCTGGTACTGCCTCCAGTCAAGGCCCCTCTCTTTGCACCAGTCCTTGAATGTGATGTTACGCTTCAGGTCGCTTCTGGTTATGGGCATTGGCCTGAAAGGCAGGCAGCCTGCGTCTATCATGTCGGCGATCAGGTCAAAGGTGTGGTAGCGCAGTATTCTGGCCTGGTTGTCACCCATGTTTGCAACGTCGATGTGCTTGCCAAGTTTCTTCTTGATGATGTCTTTCTGCGAGGGGTCAAAATGCAGCGTATCGCCTTCGATGTAGCCGTCTATTTCCTTGATGAAATTGACGGCACTTTTGAGGTCATCCGGTATGTCTCCAAGGAATACAGAGTACTGGTTGATCTCGTAGACGTAGTAACCATCGCTTTCCCGCACGAGCCAGCCCACTCCCTTGAAGTTCTTGACCCACTTGGGCACGAACACAAGGGCCCTGTTCTGTTTGGGCACCTGCCAGGTGGTGTATGGCTTCCCCATGAACCTCAAAAACTGCTCTTGGTCGACGAGCTCGCCTAGCTTTTCGTTGATGACACTGACAGCGCAGGTGATGTTTTCATTCTGCTGCCGCAGCCTGCTTTCAAGGACCTTCGCCTGCTCGATTTTCTCCTGTATTTCCTGCTGCATCATTTCAAGCTGCCTGCGAGTTGCTTCAACTTCTTCGAGGGTGTTGCCCAATACCGGGTGGGACTTGGTATTTTGTGTCGTTACCACCATATTATTGCGACTTTCTTCTTCTGCTGTCATCTCGCCTATTCTCTCCCTCCTCCTGCAATATGCGATATAACGAGAGGTTCAGCAAATTCCTTCATCCGAGTTTGTCTCCGGTGCCACACAGGCAGATCATTGTACATCATTCCATTGAGCACGCCACCACCGGCGCCGTCTCCTCCCATACCACCCATCTGTTTGAAAAATACCGCGCAGCCAGGGTAATTGGACTTTGCGTAGTGAATCAACCTCTGTGCCCACTCTGGATTCATGGGTCTCGGATTCTTGTAGTCGCTCTCTCCACCTATGATGATCCAGTGAATGTCCTTAAGGTTTGGCTCAGTTATCTCACCAAGCAATGGCTCGAAAGATACGAACCTGATATTGCAGCTGATCCGCCGCAGGTAGTCTATCCTCCACAAATAGTCCTGATTTTCAACTGACACTCCCAACCACACGTTTTCGGGGCAAGAGTGTGTCTCGAAGAACTTTGCCATCCGCTCCGCCCGTTTTGTCAATATCTGGAACTGATGGTTAGGTAAGTGTGCAAAGGCGTCAAGCCAGCGCTCTATCTCGGCATCAGGTATGTCTTTGTGGAACGTGTCGGAAAATGGGTTTACAAAAATGCGTTCGCCCAGCCTATCTAGGCGGTCTAGCAAGCCTGCCGGCTGTCCTTGCTTTGTGAAATACAGCGCGTATGGATCCCTCCCTGTAAATCTCAGGTAACGGTACATATAGCATTTCTTGCATCCGGGGCTGACCTTTGTGCATCCCATTACGAAATTGAAAGTGCTGTCAGTCCATGCTATCGAAGTGGTTCTTCCCATGAAGTCCAATAATACATTTACTTTTAAGGTCGAGTATGCTTCCAGCATTGACCATCACCAAGGGAGTAGATGGGTAGGTGCCACAGCCGCATGGCAGGACGCAATGTCGTGTAGACCTAGCCGGGACACAACAGTCCGACGGTGGTTGCTTTGGCCGAGGGCACAGGTCGCCGGAGTGAGTGGCTTTGCCTGCCTCCTGCGTCAAGGCGTGGCCGTCCGGCGGCCATTTTCGACCAACGGAACAGTACGTACACCAACAGGGTTGTTGGTGTAGGTGGCCTTTTCCACCCCTAAAACCTGACGTACACTAACAGGGTTGTTGGTGTAGGTACCATTTTGGCCATGCCGGCAGGCCTAAAAGTGGCCTTCGGTTAAATACTAACCCCATATTGTAGTGCATGAGTTCAATCCAAAACCAAAGCCAAAACCCAAACCCGAGCCAGTGGCAGAGACCAAACCAAGGCCAGTCAAGCAACAGCGCTTTTTCAAATCCGCCGTCAGCACATGTGATGTCGCCACCAGCACAACCGGCAGCTGTTGCAACAACAGTAGCGCCACCATACAACCCCGTATTCGACCAAGTTGACAAGGCGGCCGCAGAGCAGTCAAAATTCATAAAAATCGAATCGGGGCAGTCCGTAGTCCTGTACTTTGACCCGAACAGGATCAGGCTCATAGACCGCGAGATCAACGGCAAAAAGAGCAAGGCAGTCGAATACGACGTTATAGATGTCAACACCGGCGCGGAAAAGACGCTCACGCTGTCGCTGTCATGGGCACGACAGCTGAACGAGTTCCTGAAGGCCGGCTACAATGCTGTCAAGATCACTCGCCGCGGGTCAGGCTTTGACACGCAGTACACGTTCATGCCGGCGCAATAGAATAGGGCGGTCTGGTAGAGATGGCTGCCGCCACAATTCCCCTTTTTTGTTCAAAATGCAACTCCGAGACACAGCACGTCCGTTTTGACAGCGTTTATGATGGCTCGCTCCTAGTCTGTTGCGATTGCAGGCTTGTGAGCGTCGTTGATGATGATAGGAAATCGGGTGTGCATGATACTCTCAGAAAGGTGATAGAAAATCTGCGATATACCGGAGATATGGACGGGTGAAAAGAAAAAATGAACCAATCTGTCGAGTTGAGCGACTACTGCGGGTTGCTGCTGACGTTCAATGACGTGCGGCTCACAAAGTGCCAGACGCTGGCATTGTACAGGTGTCCGAAATGCTGGGGGATATACGTGCGATGACAGACAAAGTAACAACAATCAGATCGTATTTTCCATTTCAGAATATCCGCGAAAAGCAGCTTTCCGTGATGAACGAAATTGAAGAGGCATACAAATCAGGCTACAGGACGGTTCTTGCGCAGCTGCCGACAGGCTTTGGCAAAAGCC
>DATLXY010000135.1:0-4934 GCA_035575335.1 Nitrososphaera sp.
CGAGCCTCTCGCCGCCACCTCGAGCATTTAGACTAATGTGAACAACATTTGCAATCAAATCATCATTATTGCAGCACTTTACAAATTAATGCCTATTCATGTTAGTTCCTGCAAAAGATTGCGAAAAGAAGCCGATAAGAAAAGTACCTAGGATGGCTACATTCTCTTTCGGGCGGCCACGAATGCATAGGCACGTTCGATTTTTCCGTCAGTCGCGAGCTGATTCTGTCTGACCGGAAGCTCGCGACGACCTCATCTTGTGCGTCTTTAGGAATGACAGACCCAGAGAAATTCCGAGAATTGTCACTATCACTGCAAGTGATACCTCTATTTCTATATGTACATACTCTGCTGCCAGCATCTTGAAGCCTATGAAGAACAGTAGAGCCGTCAGCGCTGGTTTTAGGTAATAGAACCTTTCCATCGAGCCGGACAGCAGGAAATAGAGACTTCTCAGGCCAAAGATAGCGAATATGTTTGATGTGATGACGATGAATGGGTCAGTTGTCACCGCAAGCACTGCCGGTATGGAGTCAAGGGCAAAAACGAGATCTGTCATTTCTATCATGACAAGCGCGATTAGCAGCGGTGTGGCATAAAGGACGCCCGTTGATGGGGACCTGAAGAGAAATTTTTGCGTCCTTGTCGTTACGTCGACAGGCATGATTTTTTTCAGCGCCCTTACGGCGATGTTCTTTTCCACCTCGATCTTTTCCTTTTTCTTCTCGACAAGCATCCTGATTGCAGTAAACACCAGAAACCCGCCGAACACGTAAATCATCCAGTGGAAGGTTTCAAGCAAGGCAGCGCCAGCTAAGATCAGCGGAATCCTCATAGCTATGGCACTGATTATTCCAATAGATAGCACCCTGTGCTGGTACTTGTGGGGAATGGCGAGAGAGTTAAATATGAGCAAAAAGACAAACATGTTGTCAACACTGAGCATTTTTTCCAGCGTGTAGCCAGTGATGTATTCCAGCATCTTCTCATAGCTGATCACATAGTAAATGACTACAGAAAATACCAGGCCAAGGGATATCCAAACAATC
This sequence comes from Nitrososphaera sp., assembly GCA_035575335.1. GTDB lineage: Archaea > Thermoproteota > Nitrososphaeria > Nitrososphaerales > Nitrososphaeraceae > Nitrososphaera. The sequence goes on from DATLXY010000135.1 coordinate 1,050, forward strand.
GTCCATGCGAGTGCGTGGTTGAATGTCTGATCTTTTTCCTGGTCAGGTGGTAACATCACTTTCTGCCCACTTTTTCTGACGAGTTTTTTTATTGCGCTAAAAGCTCCAAGGTCGACGGCTAGCGCAATGCTGATAATGAGGCCAAAGAGCGTCCACAGTACGGCCTGCTCTTGACCAGAGAAGATCTCAAAGCCCAACTTTTTTTATTCTTCTGATGCGAAGTTTGAAACACCATAAATATCTAGTGGAGATCGAACGAGAGGCTCGCCATTAAACAGAACCTTTTCCTAGTCAAGTATCGATATCGCTCCCCTAATTCTGTTCTTATCTCCTGCAGCACCTGACCATGCTCTCTTTCTTAGGACCGGCAAGAGGGTGCGATATCATGTTTCCGCGCTGCCGTCGCGCTTGCCCTCTTACCACACATGTTGTGGCTTATCCTACAGCGAGACCAGATTTACCATTTTATACCTGTAGAGATCGTACAGTAACAGCGGTAGCTGAAGCAGGAAGCCCGCGAATTTATTCGTGGGTAGTTGACATTTGCCAAGCAAATATAAAAAAGCAGCACCGATAAAAACATTCAAAAGCAACTGGTAGCTAAGAGAGCACCCGTCAGCTGGAGAGGGATACGCACAATGACATTGTCAAAAAAGGAACTCAAAGAAAAAGAAAATCAAGAGCGTCTTGCCCGAGCAATCGAAACACTTGATGCTATCACGAAGAACAACGACATACAGAAGAGCGTTCGCAACATGATAAAGGAAGTTCTTCTTGCACTGACCGATGAAAAGACTGGTAGCGTGCCTGTCAGAGCGGCAAATGCGATAAGCCTGCTTGATAATGCCACTCAAAGTCCTCAAATGCAGTCACATATACGCACGATGCTCTGGCAAGTAGTTTCGACTTTAGAAAGCATCCGCGAGAACTAGCCGACCGACTAACCGACTATCGCGCATTTTTGACCGGCTTGACAGGCGGAGGTAGCTTCTCTAGCTTGTGTGTAGGGTTTGCGAGGTAGTGCCTAGAGGCACCTTCGCCACTGAGTACGATATTGCAGTGGACGCATCTGTATCGGATAGCCATTTCTGTATGCGCAGATGTATTGCACATACATGGCTAAAAACGCTATGGAATTAATGATATAGAGTTAGCGAAGTCGGACTATTTCCCTGTTATCAGGTACCGCTGACCTTATCTTCAGGCGTGAATAGATGGCGCTTGCCACGTTCTCGGACTTGGTTCTTTCACCATGGTTGACCAAAACGCGTTTTGGCTTAACCTTTGCTACAAAATTCAATATCTGGTTGAAGTCACTATGGCCGGAGAAGCCATCGATCTTTTGGGTCTGGCAGCGGACAGGTACCACCTTGACCTTGCCGCTCTTGTCCATCATGCTAACCTCTGACATCGTGCCATCAAGGACGCGCCTGCCAAGCGTGCCGTTGATCTGGTATGAGACAAACATGATCTTGTTCTTTGGGTTTGGTGCAAGCTCTTTGAAGTATTCCACAGAAGGGCCGCCTTCAAGCATGCCGGATGTGGCCATAACTATGCCCGGGTTTTCATCATTCAAGACGTCCTCGCGCTTGCCGCCACTAATGACCGTAAAGTATTCCGATTGGAACGGATTAATTCCTTGAGATACTGACCTCCGTACATCCGCTCCTAGATAGTGCGCATATGACATGTGGATCGCGCTTGCCTCAGAGATCATTCCTTCAATGTAGATTGGGGACTCGACAAGCCTTCCCTCATTCATCTCCTTTGCCATCACAAGCATTATCTCCTGTGCCCTTCCGACGGCCGGGACTGGGATCAGCACCTTTCCTCCTTCAGTCAGTGTCTTGTTTATAGAGTCACAAAACGTGCGATAGACCGACTGCTGGTCAGGCATGACGTCCGTCGTGTTACCATATGTACTTTCTGTGATCAGCGTTTCGACCCTCGGGTACACTGCAACTGCACTATCGAGCAGCTGGGTCTTGGCGTACTTGTAGTCTCCGGAATATAGTATATTATGGGCGCCTGAAATGTTCAGGTGCACGGTAGCGCTGCCCATGATGTGTCCTGCATTGTTGAGAGTGATGGTGATGTCTGGCGAAATGTCCGTCGGCTTTCCATAGGGCAAAGTAATGCAGTGCTTGATCACTTCATTGACGTCTCTTGCCTCGTAAGGCAGGTACGTGCCGTTGCTGTTTGCTATCTTGACCGCGTCCATCTGAAGAAGGGTCATGAGCGGTAGCGTAGGCTCGGTGCAATAAACTGGGCCGCGATAACCATACTTGAACAACGCTGGAAGGAATCCCTGATGATCAATGTGGGCGTGTCCTATGACGACCGCATCTAGGTCGTCTAGATCAAAGTTAAGCCAGTCGAGCCGGGGGTATGCATCGAGCCCGGACATTTCTCCTGGGTTTATACCACAGTCAAGCATGACTTTGCTTTCTGGTGTGACAACGACAAAACAAGATCTTCCGACCTGCTTTACTCCTCCAAGGCAGAATAACATGACTTCTTCCTTGCTGGTCTGCCACGATTGCGGCTTGGCAGAACCTGGCTCGCTTGCTGGTATCGCTACAGTTGACATTTGGTGGTGGTGATGGTGCGCAGAGCCGTCGCCATTGCCGTCCCCCACGACAAGGGATCCTCGAAATATTCGCTGGCCCAGCTTTTGCAGAAAGTCCGTCCTTTCTCTCGCTGACCCCTTTAGGGTTGAGTGAATAATGTTGATGCTTGAAGAGGGGATATGTGGCGAACGTCTAGTGTGAGCTATCCATCCCGTTGACTCTGCGATCTGCACTATCATCGCTGGGTCGATGGCCTCCGGTTTGCTTACTTCGAGCACCACTTCTCCAGTAGCATCATCACAAAACACAGCAGAGACCAGCACATCTTTTGGCAATAACTTGGCTACTGCCTGCCTTGTCTGATCTTCTGGCAGCCTGATAGAAGGGTCGGTTCGTATGATGAATCTCTTTTTCAAGGTCTTGGAAAGCGAAGAGAGATAATACGTCAGCTCCGTTAGTGCAAACCTGGCATTCTTAGTGTAGAGGGCGATATTCGGGCCCTCAAACGTTACAAGGGTTACTTGGGCCTCAGCAGGAATGGACCTGAGTATTATTTTTCCTACTGCTTCTTCTGTCTCTGTAGTGACTTTCGTTACCTGCCCATCAACATCGGCAGAAGGTCTGGACTTTCTTTGAGGGGGTATCTGCTCGTGTTCTGCAAGTTCAACTTTTTCGTTCTTTTCCAATTCTCTCATCGCTGTTTGACTGGCAATACCGAAATACTATGCCTTGGATCGACAAACAGAAAAGGCATAAACCGGTAATAAGCCGAATCAATATTGGCGATTCCACTATAAAAGCATAATGCTTTCAGTAAAGTTAGCAGTTATTTGACCTGCTCTAGGTTGTGGTAGTCCTTTATGGCGATTTGCCTATTGTTTAAGAGGTGTTGGTGGCTGGCTGGTGGTAACTGCCAATCTTGGGCCGTCGTAATGCATGTTTTAGCATATGCCGGCGAGAAAGACCGGCTGACTCCGCCTTGACAGAAAATTTTGTTGACGGTATGCGATCATTATCGGAGCCCTTTGCGGTGTCTGCAAGTACGATCTGAAAAAGTGCGGACCTGTGCCCCTCGCCCGAGAAAAATGCCGGATAAAAGGGGAATTATCCTCCTTCCTCCCAAGCGCCTCCACATCCGCACCTCAAGGCGTTTGCTAGCTGAGGACATAATTAGAAATTCCAAAAACTCCTGTTTAAGTGTCGCTGGGCAAGGGGATTGTAATGGTGCTAGAACGGTACGTAGGGAAGCAATATGGCTATTGCAACTATTGCCGCCATGACAAGCGTTAGTAGCATGCTCGTGTTCCTAGCTAGC
>DATLXY010000136.1:0-5940 GCA_035575335.1 Nitrososphaera sp.
CGGAATACCTCCCGCGATATGGCCTTCTCTTCCTACAAAGTCCTTCTTTCTGTCATGGTACCAGAACCCGATCAGTGCATACGAGGCAAGACCCACACCTTCCCATCCAAAGAAGACCATGAGCAGGTTGTCCGATAGTACTATCAACTGCATCGAGCCGATGAAGAACAGCATGAAGAACCAGTAGCGCGTCAAGTCCTTGTCCCCGTGCATGTAGCCAGTCGAGTATACCATGATGAGGAACGAGATCCATGCCACCAGGTTCGTCATGATGATGGCAAGCGGGTCTGCAAGAATGCCTGCCTTGAGTCCAAGTGAAGAGATCCAAGGGATTTGGCTGTGTATCTCGCTACCTTGTAGCGCGATCGGCGCCAGGGTGGCTGCAGAGATCGCGCTTGCTAGTGCAAACCCGACCGCGGTGTAGTCGCGAGCCCTCTGACCGGCTCGGGCCACAGCCGCGATTATCGCCGCTCCTACAAATGGGAGTATCCATACCATCCATGCATTTATTGCGATGCCTTCAAAGCCCATAGCATCCACCATACTTAATGACCTCCTCCTTCTTCTCCACCTTCTGCAACCAGAACATCAATTCCTCCACCAACTGTTGTTGCACTTACTCCTTCTGCCATGACCGGAATCGGCAGTACTCCTTCTTGTTCTTCGAACATGCCGCTGATATAGTCCTCTATAGGGCCTAGAAACAAGTCGGGATAAACACCGATGATCAGCGTCAGTGCCGCAAACACACCCATCGTGGCGGTGATATAACGGTTAGAGTCCCCTACATGCGCAAGCTCCTCCGGGATCTTGCCAAAGAATATGCGCTTGTACATCCACAAGATGTACGCAGACGACAGTACTGTTGCAAGTATGCCCAGCGCGAACATCGTAGTCCTGAGCGGATCCATGTTGGCTGCGGCGGTCTGGAGGACGCCGTTGAAGAGTATCCACTCACCCATAAAGCCGCTAGTGGGCGGGATGCCGATAATTGTGAGTGCACCGATCATTGCAAGCACTGCCGTATACGGCATCTTTCCTGCCAGCCCGCCCAGCTTTGCCATGCTTCTTGTGCCGGTCTGGAGGATGATCGAGCCGGCCATCATGAAGAGAATGGCCTTGCCCAGACCGTGGGTGACATACATAAGCGTTGCGCCAGTGACGCCAAGAACGCTCTCAGAGCCGATGCCAAAGAGAATGTAACCCATCTGACTTATACTTGAATAAGCGAGAACCTTCTTGATGTCATCCTGCATCAGGGCCATTGCGCCACCGTAGATCATCGTCGCAAGGCCCCACATGTTGATGTAGAGGCTGTATTGTTCGTAGCTGCCTGCAAGGAGCTCGAGCCAGAGCCTCAACAGACCGTAGGCACCTATGCCGATCATGGCCGGAGACAGCAGGGCAGATACAGGAGTCGGCGCCTCAGCGTGGGCATACGGCAGCCAGATGTGCAAGAGAAACGCGGCCAGCTTTACTCCCAGGCCGACCACCAGTGCAAAGACGATAAGCGGCATCCACGGTGCAGGGATGTTGACAGCGTTTTCCCTGACAGTGTCAAAGTCAAAGCCTCCTGCAAAGAATCCCATGGTCAAAAGACCCAGCAGCAGCACTACGGCACCGACGTGGGTCCAGAAGAAGAACATCAGGGCTATTCTGCGCCTCGCCCCATAACCATAGAAGGCGACAAGGAAGAACGATGGAATGAGCATCAGCTCAAAGAAGACGTAGAACTCGATCAGATTTGTGGCCAGCACCGTGCCCAGCATACCCATCGAGAATGCGAGGTAGAGCGAGAAGTAGAGGGCCATCTGGTTCTTGACTCTCGGGTCGCTTTCAAGGACGGCAAGCTGCGAGCCAGAGATACTGCTGATGTTCCCGCGAAAGCCCCCACTACCGTGAGTGGTATCTAGGCTGCCATTCCCATGAGGCTTGTGATCAGCCAGCTCCTCAGATACCTTATGCACCATGTATGGCTTTGAATAGAGAGCAAGAACTGTGCACAGTATGTAGATGATGAGTGCAAATGGCAGGCTCAGGCCATCGATCCTGAGTCCAAAGTTGCCAAACTGCCCCCAAGGGTAGCTTTCAGTGTAAACAGTGTACGCGCCCGCATAGATGCCGATGGCAGGTATCGCAAGTAGCGCCGTCGAGACTGCAAGTACACCAAATGAAAACCAAGTCGCAGAATTGACTCCAGACTTTCTGCCTATTCCGTAGGCTACCGGCGCCAGAAGGAGTGGTAGAAAGGTCGCTGCCACCAAGTAATAAGACGATTCTGCCATGATGTTTTCCTAACCCCGCATACTCCTGAATTCTGCTACATCTATCTCCCTGTACAGCCTGTATGCTACGATAATGAGCCCCAAGCCCACAGCTACCTCTGCAGCTGCTATGGCTATCGAGAACAGTACGAACGTCTGGCCCTGGGCGTTTGGAAGCCCTCTTGCAAATGCAATGACTGCAAGATTTGCAGCGTTGGCAATGATCTCTATTGAGAACAGCATCCTGATTGCGTTGCGCTTTACCACCAGACCATAGATGCCGATGGCGACAAGCGCCACTGATACAATAAGGAAATCAACCAGCTCGTTCATTCTGCTGTCGCTCCTCTACATCCTCCCTGCGCGCCAGTGCGAGCGCGGCGATAACAGAGCCTGCAAGAACCAGCCCCATCAGTATGAGAACGGGTGCGTAGTAGGTCAGCATAAGCTTGCCGATTTCTGGAAAGTCCACCGTTTGGTTCCCGGCAAAGTTCCCAAACTGACCGTTCAGCCCAGACACAAGCAGCAGAGCGCCGAGGCTTGCCATGATGATCAGCATGAGGGCGATTCCCGCAGCCTTGCGCTTCTTGTCCTCCCTTGTTGTAAAGAGGGCCTGTGTCCTTACCAGCATGACTGTGAATATAATGAGTACCGCCACTGCACCTACATAGACCGCAATCTGGAACATGGCCACAAATGGTGCGTCCAGTAGCAGGAAAAAACCCGCAATGCCTAGCATGGATATTGCGAGTGCTATAGCACCATAGATCAGCTCGCGGGTCTCAAGTGCAATTATTGCAGTTCCTACAGTCAGAACCGCAACCGCAATAAACACAGGGTCAGCCATGCGAAGCCCCCCTGTCGTCTATTACGATTTCGACATCGCCCTGGTACTTTGGCTTAACTGCAAGCTGAGCAGGAGTATAAATCAGGTGTTCTTTTGTAAAAGCAGATAGCTCGTAATCGTTCGTCATAAACAATGCATAGAATGGGCATGCATCCACGCACAATCCGCAGAACACGCACTTACCGTAGTCTATCTGCGGCATGATACTCTTTTTGTTCTGCTTCCACGATTCGTCAACCTTGACCATTCCAATAGCTTCGGCAATACCTTCGCATGCGATCGCACAAAGCTGGCAACCGGTGCACTTGTCGTGCATCAGGATGTGGCGTCCGCGGTAGCCGGCGATTCCAACGCCTCGCTTAGGGTCGAATTGGTATCCGTCGCCCACAAACTTGAGTTTCTCCTCTGGGTAGCGGAAGGTGAAGCGCTTGATCAGGAGGTGCTTCGACCCTGACTCGATAGCTTTGATAAAGCCGCCCGCCGATGTCATCTAACTAGCAGACCTCCCGGACCAAGTATTCCGCCATATATTAGTGCAAGGGCGATAAACATGTTGATGAACGCAAGGACGATCAGTTTGTACCAGCCGGTGTGTAGCAGTATGTCTATTCTGATTCTCGGGCTTATACCTCTAGGAAGGATGAAGAGCATTATCATGCCAAAAGTCTTTAGTGTGAACCATAAGGTACCGTTGGCTGCCTCCTGGTTGTAGATCGGGCTAATATTCACAACAGGTGTCTCGATTGACGGAGGGAAGATCATCGGGCCGGCCCACCCGCCAAGGAACAATATTACAAAGAGCGCAGCCAGAGCATATGTCTTCATATAAGAGCCAAGCTGGATCAGGCCGTAAATCATACCTGACGTTTCGGTAAGCCAGCCAGCTACGATCTCCGACTCGGCCTCCGGTAAGTCGAATGGGATCCTTTCAAGCTCCGCCAGGGCCGAGATATAAAAGACAAATGCGCTTATCGGTAGGAAGAAGATGAACCAGTAGGAATGGATCTGGGATTCGACGATCCCGGTCAGATTGAGAGTTCCTGACAGGATAACCACAGAAAGTGCTGACAGTATGAACGGAATTTCAAAGGCGATCATCTGGTGCAGGGCGCGCAGACCGCCGATGAACGGATACTTGCTGTTGCTGGCCCAGGAGAAGAGCAGGGCAATGAGCGGGAAGAAGCCGAGTATCGCAAAGACTGCAAGAAGCCCTACATCAATATCTGCGACGACAAATCCCGGTGCTGCGGGTATCAGGGCCACCACGGCTGCAGCGGTCGCAACAAATGCTATTGGGGCTGCCCAGAACAAAGGCTTGTCAGCACCGGCCGGGACAATGATCTCCTTGGCGATCAGCTTGAGACCGTCCGCGATCAGCTGGAAGATACCCTCGATTTTACCAGCATACAGAGGCCCAACGCGCAGCTGCATCTTGGCTAGGAACTTGCGTTCGATAAAGATCGTCGCTGCCGCTATCAACGCCGCATACGTAAAGCCAGGGAACATAGCCACCCTGAAGAGGTCGCTTGCCATCAGCGTTTGCAGCACAGGGATGGCACTCCGCGGGTACAATATCGACGTCAAGAACAAGTATGGCGTCAGAACCTCCCCGTCGACTTGGGGGAGCGGAACATAGAAGAGGACTATGAAAAGGAGCGGGAGTCCTATGAGTGTGACAATGATGATTATCCAGAATATGAGCCATAGCAGGCTGCCAACGAATTCCCCAAAGCGAAAGTTCTGAGTGTACGACGCCATAGCCTATCTGTCAGCCTCCACCGGCCAGTAGTTGAGTGACCAATAAGTAGCAGGCATGTCCGCCAATCTCTGCCCGACGAGCAGGTGGGGCAGCGCAAGCATGTTGCGGAACGAGCCCACGGATATCTTTACGCGGTATGGTTTAGGTGTGCCGTCGCTTATGATGTAGTAGCCCAGCGCTCCCCTGCCAGATTCGACCCTCCTGTAGGCTTCGCCGGCAGGACCCTTGGGGTTTGGCTGAAGCTTGGCCCGCACTTCACCAGATTGTGGCATCTTATCGAGCAGCTGCTCGATAATGTGGCAAGATTCCTTCATGTCCAGGAATGGCACGTATGATCTTGCAAAGCAGTCTCCGCTGTTCATGTATTGAACCTTGAAGTCGATCTCGTTGTAAATATCATAAGGCTCGGCCCTCCGGATGTCATATGGTACACCTGAGGCGCGCAGGACTGAGCCTGTCACCCCAAGCTTGATGGCATCTTCCTTTGACAGTACTGCTACGCCTTCAGTCCTCTGCCTGAAGAGTGGCATGTTGTAAAAGATGTCCTCGTATTCCTTGAGGCGCTTTTGGAAGTACCTTACCTGCCTGAGGCACCGGTCCTTGAAGCCCTCCGGCATGTCGTTTCTCACGCCGCCAGGGATGTTGTAAGCGTGTGTCACTCGAGCACCTGTGAGAGCTTCAAGAAGGTCGATGAGTAACTCCCTGTCGCCTGCCGGCCACATGAACATTGTCGAATGACCCAGAAATATGCCGTAGATTGCAAGCCAGTAGAGTGTGTAGACACACCGGTTGAGCTCTGACGCAATAGCCCTAATGAACTGACCGCGCCTGGGAACTTCGATCCCGACTAGCTCTTCGACTGCAAGGCTGTAAGCGTAGGTAATGTTGGTAGAATCATGAATCACGGGGCGTTCGAGGTGTGGGATGTTCTGGATGACATTTCTGTATTCGCACATCTTTTCTTCGCCGCGGTGAACGTATCCGGGATCCGGGTCACAGTAAACAATATAGTCCCCGTCAACCTTAACTGTAAAGCGGAAGTGACCTGAGCCAGGATGCTGTGGACCGAT
>DATLXY010000137.1:0-4249 GCA_035575335.1 Nitrososphaera sp.
CCATTGCCATCGAGGATTACCAACCAGGTCGCAGAAAGTATCGTCTCAATTTCTGCTAGGCTCACTTCTTCGGATGACAGGTTCAGGCAATTGGCAGAGGCACTAAATGTAGAATGTGGTCCGATCACCATGAAACAGAGAATCGAAATGACGGCAAAACTAGATGCGCTCGTAGCCGTACACTATGGGATAGCTCGCAACGAATACGAGTACATTGTCAATACTTTTGATGGTTTCTGGGAAGATACCAATCTTGAAAATACGATAAACCCAAAATGGAATGATGAACTTATCAGAAAATTTAATGGTGAAGTTAGAAAAAGAGTACTCAACTACTATGATTATCTCAAAGAGGTAGAAGGTTGCTGAGAAAAGAAATCATCGACAATCAAAAAGATCTTTATACCATGTCACAATTCCTTAACGAAGAGTTACAGAACGAAAGAAACAAAGGCCGGTTATCAATATCCTCGGGATTCTTTAATGTTGGCGGCTATGAGTTAATACGCGACTCCCTTTGGAAGTTCTCCAAAAGGCCAGATTTCAACCTGCGATTGCTCTTTGGTAAAGAGGCTATCAGCATCAAAGAGGACAAGACAACCTTTGAAGAACTGGTTGAACGATTGCCAGATACTCAAAATGAATTGGATCTGCAAAGCGAGCTAAATAGACTAGATCTAGAATGGGAATCTGCCAAGCTTGTTGATGACCTTATTCATTTCCTGATGCAAGACAAAGTCCAAGTAAGAACCAACAAGAATCGGTTTAACCATTCAAAGTGTTACATCTTTGATGAAACTGCTGCCGTAGGTTCCAGCAATCTCACAAGAGCTGGACTGGTAGGCAATGTGGAGCTTAACGCAGTCCTCTACCAGCCATCTGCTCAGAGAGAACTTTTGGACTGGTTTGAAAGACGGTGGGCCGAGGCAGATGATGCCAAGGCTGACTTGATAAATGTCTTGGAGAACTCCAAATTTGGACTTCCACTAGATCCATTCAAGATGTACATGAAATTGCTCTATGAATATTATCGTCCAAGACTGGAAGAGCTTCAGAAGGGCAAGGATGCAGGCATTGAACTTCTAACAGAGTTTCAGAGGGACGCTGTTACAATGGCGGAGCGGATTATGGACAGGTTTGGCGGGGTCATAATATCGGATTCCACCGGCCTTGGAAAAACCCACATTGGTTTGTGGCTCTTGCATAATATCGCTCTGAAGAGAAAGAAGATTTTGCTCATCGCGCCAAAGCAGGTAAAAGACGCGGTCTGGGAGCAGCGATTGCTGGAAGAAAGCATCAAGACCAAGAATGTTACCTTGGAAAGTACTGGCACTGATAACTTTGATCCCACGGATTATCTTGACTTTGACGTTGTACTCATCGACGAAAGCCACAACTATCGTTCAGGTTCAACAAAGCGTCACAACAACATAATGAAAGTATTGGCGGGGGGCAAGCGGAAACAGGTCATCCTGATGACAGCTACGCCTGTCAACAACAGTTTGATGGATCTGTACAACCAATTAAGTCTGATCACTGCAGGAGACGATGCCCACTTTGCTGACCTGGGAATTGCCGACCTTCGTACCTACTTCAACAGGGCAGACAGGAAACAGCTGGCGAGCGGTGTGGAAGACATTGTTAGGCTGCTAGATGAAGTAATGATCCGGCGGACCAGGAACTTTATCAAGGAGAACTACCCTAACGCTACCCTTAACGGCAAGCCAATCAGATTCCCTGAGAGAAAGTTAACCAAGGTAGAGTACAGTCTTACGGCCCTGTTTGGTCCGGTCTACAAACAGGTTATCGACACAATTGATAACCTAAACATGGTGCCTTACAGGGTAGATTTTTACCGAAAAACTGCGGAAGAGAAGGAAAAAGAAGAGGCCGAGCATAGAGCGTCGCTACAAAAGTACGGGCTCTTGAAGAGATTTGAAAGCAGCGTGGAAGCAATCAGGAAGAGTGTCGACAGGCTGCTGACATTTTACAAATGGTTCGCAGATTCCTTGACTGATGGCAAGATTCTTGATAACAAGAAATTCCACGAGTTGTTGTCAGAGTACGAAGACCAGGACGAAGAAATCGACGATGACTGGTTTATCGAGAAGATAAGGACCATTGAGCTGGAACCAGTGCGCGACTTGGATACAAAAAGGATGCAGCGTGAGCTAAAGGAGGACATCAAAAAGCTCCAACCGCTCAAAGATAGCTTGACGACAATTCAGCCATGGGCAGACCAGAAGCTAAATGCGCTAAAGAATGTCTTTGTTAAGGACAAAGTGTTCGCAACTGGAGGCAAAAAGGCAGTCATATTTACTCAGTTTGTTGATACCGCGAATTATCTTTACGAATATTTGAAGAAGGAAATCCCAGACAAGAAGATAGACATCCTGATAGGAAAAACAAAGCCCGAAGCTAGAGAAAGAATTCTCAGAGAGTTTGCACCGAAATCAAACAACCCCAAGAACAAACCTATTGAAAGAGAGATCGATATTCTGATCTGTTCGGATGTCCTGAGCGAAGGGCAGAACTTGCAGGATGCCAATTATGCGATCAATTACGACCTTCCATGGAATCCGATGAAGATTGTGCAGCGTGTAGGCCGAGTCGACAGGCTGACAAGCGAATTTCCAGTCGTCACGTCAGCCGTCTTCTTCCCGGAAAAAGAACTTGAAGACCTCCTTGGGCTTGTCATCAAACTCAGTACAAAGATACAAAAGGCGGCAGGAACTGTGGGCGTAGAAGTCTCTATTTTGGGCGAGCCGTCAAGCCCTAAGAACTTTAACGCTTTTGACAGAATCAAAAAGCAGGATTCATCTCTTATAGATGAGATGGAGCGTGGAGCAGAGCTTTTGCCAATGCAGACACCATTCCAGGCCATTCTCAGCTATCTCAAGAAGGTCGGGGAAAAAGAGCTGAAGGCCATACCATATGGAAAGAGAAGTGGCAAAAACTCTACTGATGAAAATGGACTCATTTTGGCTTACAAAGAGAGGAAAAAAGATGATTCCATGCACCTTTTGTATTACGACTTCAAGCATGCCAAGTTTGAACATTCAGAGGATGTAACTTGGATATTCAGACACGCTGAGTGCAAGGAAGATGAACCCCGAGTTGTGCCACTTGAAGGAGAACAGCTTTTCACCCAGTTGAAGATGATCGACGAAAAGGCAAGGCAGGAAATACTGATAGCGGTCAATGCGCCCTTTGAAGCACGCAAGGCCGCCAAGATAAAAGGCAAGAATCAGGAAAAACTTCGACTCCTGCTCTATGAAATGTTTGATAGCGCCAAAGTAGCAAAAGACGACATCATTCCCATTTACCAACTGCTAGCAAAAACCAATTATCCTGCATGGGAAGAAGAGTTTAGGCAGATACACGAAAAGTATCTCCAAGACCAGAGCATCGGAAATATGATTACCTCGTTAAACAGGCTGTTTGAGCAGTTTAAAATCAAGGGCAGGGAAATGGCTTCCGCGCGTCAAGTCAAACCGGAGGACCTGGTGCTCGTTGGCTGCATGTTCCTAGTAAATCCGTCTTTCAAAGAGTGGAACAAAATCGGGTAAGAATCAGACCGCAAAATAATTTAAGAAGCAGCAATACCCTGAATGGGAATATCATATGGCAAAAGAAGAGGCTCAACTTCAATTTTCAGCTACTACGCGCACTGCCGATCTTTGGAAGTCCATTTCTTCTGCTATCATGACGATTGTCGACGAGGCGCACTTTGAAGCTACCAGCGAAGGCCTGCAGTTCAGGTCAATGGACCCGTCGCACATCGCGCTTGTCGATATTAGCTGCCCCGCGGTCGCTTTTGAAAAGTACGAATGCCCCTCCAAGGTCAAGTTCGGATTCCGGGTTGACGAATTCTCCAAGATAATCAAGCGAGCAGGCGCCAGCGATTCGGTGGAACTTGGGCTGCAGGATAGCATGATGAACATAAAGACATCAGGCGGCTATACCAGAAGTTACAAGCTAAGGCTGATTGAAAGTAGCAGCGGATCTTCGACCCCGCTTCCCAAGCTGCAGTTTGACAGCAAGCTGGTAATGGCTCCGTCGATTCTTGACAGGATTCTCAGTGACATTGAAGTGGTCTCTGACAAGATCACGATAGAGACTACCGAAAGCAAGCAGGTCGTCTGCAGCACAAGGGGAGACTCTGGCGAAGTTACAATCACTCTGGATGACAAGAGCAATATTGAAAACCTGGATGAAATATCGGTCACCAAGCCCTGCAAGGCCACAT
>DATLXY010000138.1:0-11979 GCA_035575335.1 Nitrososphaera sp.
AGCAGTATAAAGACATCAGTGCTACAGACGAGGTTCCAGCGTGGCTCGCTGACCAGATCAGGTACCCGGAGGAAATGTTCATGTGGCAGGTGTCAAAGTTCAATACATACCATGTCACCGATCCGAACTCTTTCGTTGAAGGAAATAACGTTTACGAAGTCGCTGATGGTCAAGCAAATGAAGCACCTACCCCGACTTACGCTTATGCAAAACCACCGGGCTTTGAGCGACCAGAGTTCCTCGGAATGCAGCTGCTACAGCTACAGGACTCGGAATCTAACAATATTGCAGGCTATATCATTGTCCAAAACGACCTCCCAAATCTGGGTAAAATGACGTTTTATGCCATACCGGCCGATTCAGAAGTGAAGCTAATCAATAAGATAAGAGCCCAAGACGAACTCAAGAAAGACCCATCGTATGCCCAAGTAAGGGAAACAAAATTTGCGAACGCTAACCCGCCACTTGGCGAGAGTAACTTCCAGATAGTCGGAGACTATGAAGTATACTTTATACCCATCTTTACAGGCACAGGGGGTAAACAAGTGGGAACAGTGGGCGCAGTAGGAGCAGCATCAGATACGGGTACCTACGTTGTGGGTTTTGGCGATACCCCAGTGCTTGCATTCGAAAACTATCTGCGAAAACTATCTGGAGGTATTCCTACTCCGGGTCAACCAGAAACTGAAAGTAACCAGACAGTAGCGCTCGATAGGCAACTTAGGATACAGACCTTGGAGAGGGTGTTTACAGATTCAGGATTGGAACTCGTCAAGCCGACATTCGTCGCTGCTCCGGTAGGATTCAAAGAGGCGGAAGCAAAATACAGAATGGATTCTGAAAGAGCCGCAGCCGAAGATGCAATCCTCAACTTTATTGCAAGTTGGGTGCGTGAGGGTGAACGAATATTCGAGTGGCAGGAAGGAACGACAGTCAACTTTGGCGTTCTCCGCACTGTTGACGGAATTGTAGAGAGTCACTACATTTCAATAGAGGTAGGCTAGTGGAAGATGAGAGTGCTTGTAGTAGACAATTTGTCGCCCCTCACCCCTGACATCCTTGTATGCTTGGAAAGACTTGGAGTGAAGCATATCTATAGGAAGTTCTCAGAGGTTACATTTTCCGATATCACCACTTGCGACAAGGTGATATTGTCGGGCAGGCGCAAGAATGACAAGAAGATAAATTTAGTCAATTCAAAGATAGTCAGACAATGCCTTGCCAATGGCAAGCCGCTGCTGGGAATCTGCTACGGCGCCGAAATAATTGCCCTGACGCTCGGAGGTACGATTCGAAAGATGCCATATCATATTCAGGGCATGGTTACAGTATCGGTGTCGAGCCACAACCCGCTTACACTAGAGAAAGAGTCGATTTCGGCTTACGAGAGTCATAGCTATTGCGTCGCGAGGCTGCCAGCAGGCTTCAAGTCGCTTGCAAGCTCGCAATATTGCGAACACGAGATATTTTCAGATGGCAAGATTTTCGGTACTCAGTTCCACCCGGAAAAGAGCGGCAGCGACGGCCTTAAGGTTCTGTACAATTTTACTACTATATGACAAAGATTTTATTTGCTTAGTCGACATCAAATCTAGTTATAACGGCCTTGGACTCTCAGTCAGAACACTCTATCATTCTGCCTCTAGTGAGCAAGAACCAGGACGGTGTCACACTACCGCTTGTTATAGATGTTGTAGCAAAGTACTGGGGAGAGGACATTTCCCCGCAAGCCAGCGGTAGTGGTTCAAAAGAGTTGTCAATCATAGAAAGTATTGTTATGCTTGAGGGCAGAGGATTTGCGTCTTATATCTACAAGAGCTCTATGAAGGACCTGAAAAAAAGGATCGACCAGAAAATACCACCCATTGTCATAATGCCGGGAATTCAGGGAGTTGTGCAGCATGCAATGGTCGTTTCAGGCTATGATGTGGACGAACGGCGGATCCACATATACGTGCCGGAACCTGACACGGTTGGCGCGGTACAGGAGACAAAATTTGAACAGGACTGGGAGCAGGACGACATGACGGCAATAGTGATCATACCGTCTGACATAAAGAACTTGGTGGGAAATGATGACCTAAAGTTCAAGGAATCTAATAGACTGTGTTTTGAGGCAGAAGGACTGCGTCAGAGCGGCAAAATGAATAAAGCTATTGAAAAGGCGCAAAGAGCCATAGAGATTGACTCCGACAACGCGCAGGCCTGGTGCATGCTTGCAGGCATGTACAACGAGTCAAACTCTGATGAGGCAGTGCCTTGCTACCAAAAGGCGATCAAGCTGAATCCTAAATACTATCTGGCGTACAGAGGCCTTGGCAACTATTACCTCAAAAAGAGCGATTATTCGCTTGCGGAAGCATACTATAGCAAGGCTATCGAAATCAACCCCACAAGATTTGGTCCAATCTATAAGAACCGAGCGATTGCCAGGATGCAGGTGGGGAACAATCAGGGAGCAAGAGAAGATCTCCTCAAATACTTAGAACAAATGCCGTCCGCTCAAGATAGAAAGGCCATAGAAGAGGCCATCACTCAACTCTAACTTCCGTATATGTCTCTATTCTGAGAGGAGCATCAAGCATCTCCTTGATCTTTGGAAGAGCCGACTGCATGTGTACGGTTCTCAAATGTTCTTCTAAAGACTTCATATCGCCCCAGACCTCATCAAGCATCAATTCGTTCGGATCCTTTGTAGACCTGTGAATCACATATGCTATGTTACCAGGCTCCTTCCGCGTTTCTCGAGTAACTATTTTCAAGATATCCTCTAGCTCGTCACGCCTGCTCGGCTTTACCTTAAAAAAAGCGAGCACTCGCACTGCTTCAGATGTCCTATTCTGGAATTTCTTGACATCTGTAGTTTCCATTCTCTGAAGGGGGATGTTTTCCCCGATCTTTTATAGTTGATGGCTGGTGAGTAATTCTACTGCCTGTTTGAATTCCTGCGCTGACAGCGGCGGAATATTTGCCACCCGCAGATTCTGTTCGATGTGTTCCGGTTTTTTCTGCCCTATTAAGGGCGCGATGACAGATGGACTCGACCTGATGATCTGCACCAGTTTTGCAACAGGATCGCTCAAGCCACCATAATCAGGTATCTGTGCGCCCAGAAGTCTCCCTTGAAAGAGAGGAACGCTGGTGAACACACCTATGTTCATTTTTGCTGCTGCTTCAAGGACAGTCAGATTCTCCTCAGAGCCTACTGACTGGTTACGAAGCAAAAGCGCTTCGCTATATGCTAGGTTGTATGGCAGCTGGATGAAACGAAAGCCATGGTTCGTCCCGCCAACGCTCTCTGCCACCTTAACGATTTGCTCTAATGACAGGTATTCGCGGTCGCCTGGCGGTACCCTGAAACACGTCCAGGTCGCCATGCCATAATATCGGACCTTGTTTTGTTCTCGATATTTCTCATAGAGCTCAAATACCTTGGCAAGCATTTCCATAAACTGCTGTCTGCTTACATCCTCATGCCAGCTTTCAAATGCGTTATGGATATAGATCAGATCTATTGTGGAAATATGCATGTTCATAAGCGACTTGTCGATGCACTTTGCGAGATAATTCGGGTTCATAACGTTGTAGCCTGAACTGATGTCATTTGCGGTCATTACTTCCGTTTGGATGTACATCCGGTAGATGTATTCCATCACGTCAATGTTAGGATAGTCGCCGTCATTTGTGATGTAGCCATTCTTTGTCGATATGAATACCTGGTCTCGTGAGATCACCCCGTCCTTTGCGAGCCGTAGAATAGCTCTACCGATACTCTTTTCCGACTTCATTGCGCGGTAGTTGATTGCAGTATCAATCACGTTTACAGCACCAGACTTGACAGATCGGTACACTGCATTTTCAACTGCCAAGTCATCTTCGTGCGTAAGCTGGCCAAGATACGTCCCCATCCCTATGCTAGACAGGCAGAGCCCGTCAAACACCTTGAAATGGGATTGTGGTATACCGATGGAAGTGGCGCGTTGCATGTATCTCTTGGTCCCCTCAGGCGTTGCGTAGCCGGAAAGCGCCTCATAGGAAGAAGAAGAAGGTGGTGGTGGTGGTGGTGATGACAATACCACATTTATCAAGGATGGAAAATAATAATGAATCGAATTCAGCTACTCACTTCAAAGTAACAAGCATTATCTTGCGCGAACACGAAATGAGAACATATGGCGGTGCTGGACCCTAACCTGCTCAACCTGTTTTTACTGGTTAACCCGTCAATTGCTCCAACACTCGCAGTGCCATCACCGCGGTTTCGATATCGCTACCACTAATAACCTAATAGCATTTCTTCACGTTTTCTGGCTTTGGCTACCTTCTTGGCCTGCCGGCCGGATTTGCCTTCCCAATGGCTTCGTTCGTATTTGAAGCCTCAGCCTATTGTACAAGGCAGATCCGCCCCCACCCCTAGTCGGCATTCTTTTGGGTCCAGATGACCCTGCACTCAGAGGCATTTGCACCTATTGCGCTTTCGTGCCACTACGAGAATTCAGACGCAAGCGGATCCGGCAAAAGGTCCAGCCCAAAGATGTTCTAGTTACCATGCTGCCGCTTGCAATGATCCCAATCCCGTTCATTGTACCGACCCTTTCACTCACAACATCTCCTTACTTGTACTATGCAGGACTTGCTGGCCTTAGCTTTTACATATGGTATTCAGCATTGCAGCAATCGCATACATATTCGGAAAATCGATCGTCTTGCTTGTAAGGGCTGCAAACGTCAAGATGCTATATGTACCCACCCGCAGCATTTGCGCTCTTGTTGCTTGAAGTATTCGCTGATACTCGCATACCTTGACAATAGTATCGTCGCTTTCATCGGCTCTCCAGCGGCAAGGATGGCCGGACTTGCGCTCTGCCTATGTGTCATGCAGTGGCAGTACAAGGAGTAAAAATCACAGCATTCTATGAAATCTATGTCCGGTTGAACGGGATGCTACGCACAATGAAGTAACAAAACCACGCGTGTCCAGCACTTTACCAGGCTCCATTATGACAAGATGATTAATCATTTTGACGAACTAGGAAAAAGTGGATGACCCACCGCGTGAGCGGGCTGGTTGCTATGACTGCCAAATGCAGGATGTTTATCGAGCAGTATGACCAGCCAGCTAATTAGCCTAGTTGAAAGTGCAGGCCTCTAGCAATCTTCCTACTCTATCAACTGCAATGTGAAGGAAAAGATCGCGCCTCCGCTACCATTAGTGTTATTTTCTCCCCGGATAGTGCCACCGTGCGCCTCAATTATGTTCTTTGCGATAAAGAGCCCGAGACCAGTCCCGTGTTCTGACTTGCTTGCAAACTTGTTGAAAAGCCGCGGCATTATTTCTGGGTCGATGCCGATCCCTGTATCCCTGACGGTCACCAGAACATATTGCCTACTACTGCCAAGGTCTTGCTTCTTTTCTACTCGTATTACTATTCTGCCCATGCTTGTGAACTTGGCTGAATTGCTGAGAAGGTTGGCAACTACTTCATAAATCCTGGACTTGTCTGCCAGAACCATCAGTGGTTCTGGCCCCGTTTCGATTATCAGCTGCACGCCTTCAGCGATACTGTCTTTAGCATCTCTTGCTACATTTTGGATCTCTTCATTAATGTCAAATATTTCCCGATTAAGGTTGATGGATCCACATTCTATCCTTGTTACCTCCAGAATGTCGGAAGTCAGGCGCTCAAGGCGCCGGGCATTGCGCAGTATTAGAGCCATGTCCTCCTTTGTAATAACGACTCTGTCTTTATCACTAAACTGAGTCTCGATTAATTCCGCCATGCCAAGGATAGGCTGAACAGGAGTCCTAATCTCGTGTGCAGCAATGTTTACAAGCTCACTCTGCATTCGATTGTGAATCTTGATATTTTCGTAGAGCTCTATCTGCTTCCACAATATTTCACAAATCCGATATATGGAAAGAACAAGGGACTTGCTAGTAGAGTATGTTGCTTTGCCCATCGCATAAAGTGGGTCGTCTTTAGCATCACCGTTTCTCTCCCATACGATTAGTTCTTTCTTATCAACAATGAGAAGAGACGTGCCAGTCTGAAGACTCTTGTCAAGATAGCTGAACGCGATGGTTGGAACCCGACCGAGGATTTTGCTGACATCCTGTTGGACCTCTGTACTGTCCGGTACGAGTATTCTGAGTTTGACTCCATTTTCGACTATTGCATGGTAAATGTCAATGCGGCCCATATCGATCGCGCGCCGAAAAGCATCAGGAGTCGACAGCATCACAAGCACCTCTTCCTTTGCTTTCTGCATCAGGTACGCCCCTAGCGCAAGCGAACTTTCAGGGTTTTCAATTATCTTGGTTATAGGGCGCCCCCAGCCTTCTTCTATTTCGGCTATCCGCGTCATCGCAGGAACGGCCCGGTTCCAGAATGACTCAAAAACACACTCCTGTTGCTCAACCATCTCCTTTGTGTTGCTGTAAATCAACTTCGAAATTGACTGCGAAAGGGTGAGCGAGCCTATTGCAATATATTCAAACTCGCTTACTCCAAAATTGGCGTTGATCCCATCCAGGTGGCAGAGCTCGCATAATTCTGCCAAATCGCGGCTGTAGCCAAGGTTATCTGGTGTCACTTCCGTAATAATCCTTATCTTGGTGCCTCTCTTCCTCGCGTCGATCAAGCCATTCCTGTAAACCTCATCCCTCATGATGACGACAGGAAGACTCGAATTTGCCAGGATGTCAAGCCGCAGCCTGGCAGAGTATAGAAAATCTATCACAAGGTTAACTGACTTCCTGACACCCTTCACGATTTGCGCATCCTTGCCAATCATAGGAGTTTATACAACAGTAGCAGCCATAGACAACGTCGTATTAAATACACTAGTGAAACAACACTAGAACATTTATTATTATTCAGAAAACCAGGCCCACTGCCAACATGAATCCGGTAATGCGCGAGTAAGTTACAGCTGAAGACATTGCAGGAACTATCTTTTCAATGGCGTCATGATCCTTTCTCAACAGCATTGCAGAGTTGATTGCGAAGGGTATGGAGGCAAGGCTAATCAGCGAATAGGGCTTGGTCAAACCAAAGAAAATTCCGAACACAATCATGACGTACGCACCTATTATGAAGACAGGATATACCGTTGCAGCTTTCTTCTTGCCCAACAATATTACCAGTGTACGCCTCCCCTTTGACCGGTCTGCTTCATAGTCAGGGAACGAGTTGACAAAGAGAACAGTTGCCGATAAGGTGCCTACGATAGCGCCGACATAAAACGCCGCAGGCTCTAGCGACGGTGACTGGACATAGAATGTTCCCACCACGATCATTGCTCCCTTGATTGCGACAAAAAGTTCGCCCAACCCGGCGTTGACAATGCGCGTAGAATAAAAGTAAATTGCAATAACTGCGAAGCCAAGGATTGCCGCTATCGTGATACCTCTTATTGCTACAAAGTAGGCACCTATTGACGCGCCGAGCAGGAGGAAGATCAGCCCTGCAGAATACACAGCTCTTGGTGTGAGAAGATTTTCAGGGAGTACGCCTGTTCCGCCACTGAACTTCGTCCTCCTAGTAGCGCTATCGATTCCGCGCTTATGATCCCAGTAGTCGTTTAGCAGATCAACACTTGCGTGAAGAAACACGACGCCGACGTATGTCATGGCGGCGTAGAGGGGATCGACTGTACCTATTTTCCAGTACGTGATTGCAAGCCCGTTGCTGACTGCTATCACGGAAGCAAGAAGAAATCTGATTCGGATTGCGCGCAGCCAGCTCGATAGCATCATCGATAACTATGCAAGAATTGAAGAGCTTACTATGTCTTTTTATTCCAGTGCTTTCGAGAGGCTGTCTGGCCATAAAGCGTTTATTTCGAGCCTATTATTTCAACTGGCGACGTTATAACAACAACCTTTTGCTGCATCGGATGTAACAGTTGGTAAGGATTGGACAATAGCCGGAGGTTGGCTTATGCGCAGAAGTGCCATCGATCTCTCCTATCCCAATTTTCCGATCGTTTCGTAACAGCTTTTGCATCCAGAAACAAACAATCCGTGCGAAGGCTGCGAGCGGGATGCAAGACAGCAGTAGCTGCTAGTGCGATATTCGAATACAATCTGAAAGTGTTAAAGAATGACGCCTAATTATAGGAACAAAAAAGCTCCAAGCTTTAGGAGCGGATGAGAAAATTCCTGTTTTTCATGAAGAACAGATTGTGGCAAACTCCAATTCGATCTGCGAAAATCTACTAGTATCGTTCGCGAATGCTTCTCCAATGAGCTTGATCCTCGAATCATCTGTTGTAAGGATGTCGATATTCTCTTCTGCTTTTGCAAAAGATTCAGATGAATCAGTATTTTCCTTTGTTCTTTCCAATTGCTTCAGGCTGTTGGTGTTAGTAGAACAATTATCTATAAAAGGATAACCCGATTAGCCGTTAGATCAACCCGTATCTTTTGATAACCTATCTAACGAAGATTTGACAGAACTCGCCGACAAATTCATGGGGATACAACTTTTCTGACTGCTTCATACGTAGCATCTTGCCCAACGATCTACAACTACCAACTAAGAGTGAACGATAATCAGTTCTATGCCTGCATTCTCATTATAGACAGAGTCCGGGCTAGAACCTGATTGTGTCACTATCTCCAGCAATACTGGAACAAAAGTACCAGTTGCTTCATCCGGAATATTTTCAGGAACCACAAAACGAACATTGACCAGTTGCTGGCTACCCACCTGAATGCTTACGGGGTCGCTTGGAACTACAAACTGAGCCATGTCGATTCCTCCGTTTAGGATGGTTCCTGCTCTGGCAGCTTCAAACCTTTCTTCCTCTGTAGTTGATTCTGCTACTGACTTTGGATAATAAGTATATCCTGCTGGTGGCATCACCCTAACACTTACATACCGATCTGAGTTGTCGCCTCCCATATGCTTTATCAGCAATGGAACGTCCGCATAGCCTCCTCTTTGCAAAGTAATGGTTTTGGTAAGAAACTCGGCTTTGACCGCTGATCTTCCAGTCTCTTGAATGTATGATTCTGCATCCCAGAGTTTTACCACAATGCAATCTGAACAGCCTTCTTCCTCGACCTTTATTGGCGTAATGGCAATATTGCTTCCGTCAGCCTCTGCCATATACAAGCCCCGGTATACACTCTGTATAGGTAACTGACTTCCAAATGAAGCAAATAGGATAACAAAGGCAATTCCAACTGACATTCCTGCAATTACAGGCATTGACGTTCCGTTGTCCACAAACGAGCTTGTTAGCGACCTGTTTTTGAGCTTTTACCCAAACGTCATTACTTTTGAGCTTTTAGTAATCTTAAGCTTCCATCTCTTGTTGCATATAATATTACTCCCGGTCTGACTACAATTCACTATGCAACAAAATCGAAAACTAATTATCGCGTCGGCAATGATTCAGGAGCTCGATCCTTTTCCTGAAAATCGCGATTATTCAAATGGTAGCATGATCAAGAAGTGATCCAAGTATCAGCTGACTTTATTATATGCTGTAAATGACCTTGCAGAATTTAGATCAATAACAACAACAACAATAATAATAATAAAAATAAAAATAAAAATTAGAAGGAAAAAAAGAGGTCGTAATCAGTTGGCATTAAGTTACTTCAGCTGTAACTGCACCAAATATGTGCTCAAGGTTACCCTTTGATATGACTGCGAGGCCCTCAACTGCCAAAGGAACCGCATGTATTCACGTTTAACTCAGAGGCATCTTGATTTGTGACATTAATCCGCCTACGTTTGGGCCACCGAATGCATTTGCATAGTATGTCAGAGTGCCATCGATTGCATTGGCGGCTTCTGTCGCTTTCTGTTTAGCTTTAGCTTCATCAGTTATGTTCATGGCTGCCTGCTGTTGGTGGTGCGTCCTTAATTGGTCGTGTGGTCTGTCTAACGCAGAAGATATTGATGCTTCATTCTGGTATTGTTGCTGCCCGGTTGGGTTAGTAAGGTGTTCCTCTTTCACTTGGACGTTTGCAGCGAAAATAAAAATTGTTGTTATCTTAGCTTGGCTAAATCATCCAGAAAACCGTCGGTTCCGAGCGGCTTTCTGCCCATGAAACCTTCATCCTTCCCATGCCAGAACTTGATTTCACTTTCACCCATCTTCCAGCAGAGCCAGACTTCTTCATCAAATCTCTTTGACGGAAAGTCAAGAAGACCCTGCTCTACATCCTTTATAACGACACCAGTGGCTTCAAGCTGCTCTATGGCCCTGTAATAGTTCGAGACTGCTGCGTTAAGCTCCTGCTTCTTCTTGATAAACTGCTCAAACTGGCCGCCTGACTGTAGGATCATTTCAACCTGTTCCTGCAGCGCTACCGCCTGTTTTTTGTATATCAGGATGTTTGAAAACAGCCGCCTGACCTCCGGTAGAACCTTGTTGGCAGTCTGCGGAGTGTAGAGCGTAAACATCTATTCGAATTGCAATTCAGAGATAATTTATGCCTTTAGCAATAGATAGATGTCTTCTATGCAAACAACTATGGGAATCATGCAGAAGACCGATTTATTCAGATCTAAATAGAGCCTTATTAGTATCAAGGCGAACTAATCGCGTATGAGTTGCTAAAGATCTCAGGAGTTTTGGCATTCTTGTCTTTGAATGTTACAAATATTCTTTCATTATGCATGTCAACTCTTAGGATAAGCTTGGCTACACCATCCTTGCTATGTATAAAATGTTCAAAGTCCACAGGGGTTGAAGAGTCCTTGAGTGATTCAGGGATGTGCGGCTCTAGCTGTATCGTGTTATTTACCATGTCTATTTTTATGCCAAGCATCATTTCCCGGAATGCATACGCATACATCCCGACAGACCACGCTTGCAATATGCACGAATTGAACGGTTCGGGTCTGTCTCCACGGTAGGTTTCTGCAAACATTCCATTCTCGTGTATAATCCTCTCCGCCATCATTTCCAAGTAGCGCAGCGCTTGCTCGCTCCTACCAAACTTTGTTTCGCTAACAGCGGCCCATCCCGTGACAAGTGGCCAGACTGCTCCGTCATGGTAAAGCGTCGGATGGTATTTTGGATCGCTACTGCTCAGGGTCCTTATTCCCCAAGGAGTAGTCATGTCTTGTTCCTCTATCCTCGAAAGAACCGAACTTGCTTTTTCTCGATCTTTTACTACGCCGGAAAGCAACAGGACCAGTGCATTCGGCCGAATGCTCGGATCTTTGGAGCCATCCTTCCTTATCGTGTCATAGTAAAAGCCGGCACTCGCATTCCAATATTCCCGATCTATTTTTTCCCGTAGCGAGACTGCCCTGTCACTCCACTTTTTTTCATTTTGATGGTCTCCGACGATCGCAGCAAGCTCGCTTCCAACTACCAGACTTTCGAAAAAAAGAGCTTGGATGTCGTTTGCGCTCTTTCTTCTATCAATATGATCCATCCACGTCGAATCTTGAATGGGGAGCTTTTCTGCGACACCGGTAAAACCGTGCTCTATCAGTCCGTCGCCGTCAATGTCCTTTAGGAACCCATAATTTATTAGATCCACTATAGATTTCCACCTTTTTTTCACGTAGTCGACATCTCCCGTCCCGACAACGTATTCCCTTATTGCGTAGGGAAAGAGAAATGTAGAGTCTGCAGAACCATACGTGGTGGCGTGGAGGAAAGCCCGCCCGCTTATTATCATTGGGAGTTCGCCCTTGGTTGCACTCTTGGTAGTGGTTCTTGCTTGGCGGCGGAGGAAATTGTCAATTGCCGCTGCGGCGAAGCGATAGTCCCCTATGGAAAGATATCCTCTAAGAGCCCAGCCCGTGTCCCTCGCCCAGTAGTTTGGAAAGCGGGGCAGACCTGCGCATATGCCTTCTCCCAAACCGTCATACTCAGCTTTGAGATATCGCATGCAGGTTTTCGCCTTATGAAAAGCCGTCAGTAGCCTTGCTAGTCCAACATCCTGCTTGGTGTGAGATGATCTGGCGCTCAGAGTCGAAGAGGCATATTGCGTAAACCCGT
>DATLXY010000139.1:0-4490 GCA_035575335.1 Nitrososphaera sp.
GAGCTAGAGAGACTCCGATACAGGCGTTCTACAGAAAAGTGGATGGAAGAAGGAAGCTTGCTTTTATGGTCAGTAATTTGAGGTGATAGTATGACAGATAGGAAGATGAGAAGGAGCGTTAATAATTTCAGGAAACTACAGAAAAAACGAGGGCAAAAGATTTCTGATTCAGGAGTGAAATCCGCGCGAGTCATATGATAATGAAAAGATGTAGCAGCGACCTTGCTCAGAGTTGTCGAGATTGACTATCGAAACGTGAGACCTCTAGAGCGTATCCGGAGATAGCAAGGAACCACTCACATCTCGTAGTAACTGGCTCTGAAGCACTTCCAACACTTCGTTGGCTCTGGCTCTGAATATTAAGTCTCTGACACTCCAAATTATTTTCTTAATGGCATCTTGGAAGAACTTGATCTTTAGAGGTTGAATTTCGATATGCGAAGCTACAACAGCACCTGCTGCGATTAACGTTATTGTATGCACTTGACGATACTCTTCTAATAGCATGTAAATAACAGTGAGCCTTTCGCGGACTCAAATTGCACATAAAAAACGTCTATTGTACAGCGCTTCGTTACGAATATCAAGCAGGGTCGCTATTTCAACTGCCTCTGATTTTATTCTTTTCAACAGCACCTAATGGCAATCTTTGGTCATCGTACTCATCAGCTTGAGCTATAGATCGTTGCAGAATCTGATAACAGTGTGACAATAGGAGATTTATCGCCTTGTCCAAAGCACGATCTAGGGGTTTGGCTATTGACTGCCTCCTACCACCCTGAAATCATGACTGAATATGGTATTGCGAACCTCTATCCTGAGAGACCATGTTCCCATCTTGGCGTTATCGGGAATCTGAAAAGTAAATTCCAGAAATCCATCGTTGGTGGCTACATCATCTTCCAAAATCACATTTCCATCATGGTCTAGAACACGGATAGTTATCTGGGAATATCCGCTCATGCCCTTTATTGTTACATTTCCCCCGGTCCATAATCACCCTTGTCGACAAATATCATAGGGTGGGTAACCATCTCGTGCGGTTCTTTGCACTCAAGAACAAATATACCACGATCGATCTGGTCGCTGCCACCCTCTAATTGCACACTAAAGAAATCATAGATATCTGAAGTATTCTATCATATGTCTTCCGCGTGGTATTTACAATTCCTCAGGCTGTAACGTCTAGGATACGCTACAATTCATGAAATCGAAACCACTTGGGTTACCAATACCAATCCAAGCTTCGTTGTCACTACGGTACGACGAAATGATAGCAAGTTTGTGACCAAAAGGCGCTGCAGATCTGAAGAAGGTTTCATTGTCAAAACACAAGTCAGGCGGAGCCTCGCTTTTTGGCTCAAGTCGGGGAAGATAAAATATGAAAAAAGGCCAGAGCAACTGATGGGGATAAAATAAGAGCTATAGTGATGATGGCAAGACGGAATTGTTCCGACAATCAGACTGGCATTAATTACAATGTGAGGAGATACTTTTGAGCCTTTGGCTAGTAGTTGAAAGGCACCTCCCACCGTACATGATTGATAGCAGATGGGGGAGAGAAAAAACACAAGATATAATGCTGCCAATAAGAACCGGCAGCGGGTATGCGCTTGCGACAGGGAATGGGGACAAGATGTATTTTTCTACGGCCGGAACATTACCAGGATTATCGCATATATCTTTAGTTGGTAGTAAGTCAATCACATGAGGTAAATCAAGAAGGAGGAATCCAGGTAGCCCGCTACTCCTGTTTTTGACTCTCCAGTATCCTTTCTCATAAATGTGAAAATCGAGTCTTAATCAGGGTATTGACTGGAGTAAGAGCTGACATAGATACCCCTGTTATGTCTGCGGCCGCAAATTCCTCAGGTATGTCTAACAAATTTGCTAGTGATCTGGAAATGGCCTTGTTCGACCAGCGTTCCTTAATCATCGGTATCAGGGTATACTAGAACAAAATAAACACCATCATCTGACCGGAATCCTGGATAGCATATAGCCAGTAGCTTGGTTGACACGCAATCTTCAAACGTTCCTCTGACAGCAATTTCTTGGCCGTTCCTGAAAAAGAACGGGATTTCATTTACAGAGAATAAGTCGCCACCGAATGACAAGATGGTCATGAGAAGAAACGACACTGCAGCAATACTGCCTATAATGACCGACTGCCGCTTTACTGGAAGAGATCTTCTTCTCATAACAACAATATGGACTGTCTTTTGATAGGCAGATCTTTTGAATTTTTATCCAAATGTCATGATGCTCTTTTCACTCTTTGGTTGCTTCTGACATTAGCTAATGAGATATACTCTATTCTATTGGATTTGTTCAAAGTTTGAATATCGTGTCTATGGAAAAAGATCCTTTCGGAAAATCGATTATCTCCTGTCTTCTTATGAGAGCATGACGCGAAATCAAATATTCCTCATTACGCGATCGGCTGTACAGTCATACTCCTGTGAATGCTAGTTAATGGAAAACCAAGTAATTGCACGTGAAAAGCTGATTGCAAAGAGGAGAAACAAAAAAGTAATAATAAGGTTGCCAGTCTTGGCTGACATGTAACAGACTAATCTTGTTACAGCCCCATCTGGCGCCTGTAGTAGCTTGCAAGCTTTGAGTGCCTGATGCGTTCCGCAGTACTCCTGGCAGTTCGAATCTTATGAAGGTGGGTCCTGTACTGGTAGAGGTCGCACATGCATATTCCCGTAACAGGCTTGTATTTTTCCCTAGAAATTTGGTGTTTCTTGCGGTCCGCGTACAGAATTGGTATTTTTGTCAGGGCGATGCTTGCTGCAATGCCTGCCACCGTAGGGTACAGGGCTACGACAGGCTCGAGCAACAAGAGTGGGAGGACGATGGATGAAACGACTCCGGCAGAGGTGGCGACCATCGATATCCGCGACCATCTGTCGTACGGAGCGACGTCGCGCTCGAACTGATCTATCAGCATTTCGAGCTTTTCGTCCAGCTTGGTCTCCTCAAGGTGAGGGAGAGATGTCGAGACTTGCATTTGCTATAGAACGGCAAACTTACTAATTAAGTTTATTGGAATAAAGAAAATTTTGTTTATTTTATCAGCGGCAGGCTTGTCGGGAAATATTATTGCAAGAACAGTGGGAATTTTGTGTATATAATTAGCATACAGAGTGAATAATAATGACAAAACACGCCTAGAATTTTTTGATTTTAGGTTATTTGTTTGCAAAAATTTTCCCCAGCCGTTTTCTTGTAACATATCTTTGATTTATGATAATATTCATTATGTTTTTTAACGCATTATGGTTAATATTGGCTCCGATTCAATAAAATTTTGATGGCTAGGAGCCCTCTCAAGTTTGAAAGACAACGACTCGACAAGCTCCCGCCAGATATTCTCATCAAGGGGACGTGGGTCAGCACTGCAATGGCACTCATTCTCACCCTGCCATCTCTTGGGCTCTTTATCGGTCTTTACCAGATGGGTGTGAACATCGGTATCAGTGCTGGAATCGGCTTTGGCCTGCACTTTGTAATTCTGGCCTTTTCCAGGAGGATCTCAAAGGCAATATCCTCGCTCTTTGAGGACTAGAAAAATTATTTTCAGAGTACGCGGCTGTCCCGGTAGCTGCAGGTAGTTCCGTGTACCCTCCTCTTCTATGCAAGTACTGCTGTAGCTCCTAAGGTGTTGGCGGACAACAGGATTTGCCCACCACATGGCTTAAAAATAACAAGAACGGATCGATAGTTGTTGCTGCCAATAAGCATAGGCGACCCTGCCATTGCCACAGGCGCAGGAAATTTGATCTTCTTCTATGGCTGCATCGTAGCAGGTATCGCAGGCTCTGCTACTTTGGTGATACTTTCGCAAGAATAGGCATCCCAGTCAAACGCTGGACTGTTTCTGGTTATAGACATCCCACAATGATTGTATTTCACATCGTCCATGGTAGCAACTCCACCGCATCTAAGGTTCACGTGACTTGATGCATCACTGACGAAATGAAAAAGGTTGAAAAAGCGCATAACCACCAGATCGAGTATGCAGAAACCCGAAGGCAACCAGCGCGTCATTTTGCCAGTTGCCATTGGACTGGCAACTGGAATTGGGTTTTTGTAATTCCTGCTTATTCTGTAGGAAATTTGTCACCCATAGGGTTTTGTTTAAAAAGTTACCAATCCATGCTCAGATAGCTGTTCGATTGCATGACTCTATTTTTATGAATTATTACTTTTTACACAAAGCCAGTTGCCGCAAAAAATCTAAATTTCATTCTGAAATCGACACAATACTTGTACATGAAATCCTTAACAATTCTACAGTATAGCAAGCACACGGCACTTGTCATATGGTTCGAATCAAGAGGACAACCACATATTCGCAGTCTGGCAGTACATGATGGTACTGCTGACCATGCGCCAGTACTGGGGGGTAAGTTACCGCATGTTTGCAGAATGGCTGGTTGAAGCTGCTCACTACCTGAAGACGTTCCTACAGCTGTCCAGAG
>DATLXY010000140.1:0-3655 GCA_035575335.1 Nitrososphaera sp.
CAACAACAACCAGTCTGGCTTTGAGATAGAGAATAAATAAATAACAACAGGCTAACTTTCCAATATAGGCAAGATAAGGATTGTACTACATCGTCAACAACCTATCAACGTCAAGCAAGTTACAATATGCCGCAGCAAGGCCGGCAATAATATAAGTGGTACACAGTTGTAGCCTGTGATATATTACGCAGGCTGTATTCAACGATAATCAGGTACGTAAAGCCAGCAGTAGTAGTAGGTATTGGTGCTGGTATTGCCAAGTTCTGCCATGACTCTGACGGCCACGTAGTGGAGAAGATAACCCGCAGTTTCTTACCATGATGTTAGTGCAGTCTACTTGGCAGAGAGACTACAACGCTTCTATTAACGACATCCTCAAGCGAGGGTTGCAAATATTACAGCTACCGGTGGAACGCCGGGAAGTCACGCCTGTAGAGACTGCAATGCAGTCGAGGAAGCAGGAAAAGAAACCCATGCATTAAGAGGGTGGTAGTTCACGACAAAACAATTAGTGACTCATTTTCTGACTAATCATAACGTACGACATTATATAGTCATGGCCTTAAAAAGCGGCACAAAACTAGGTGTGGGTAGTGGGAGCGTTCTTATTCCTTGTCTATGAATTCGTCTGGTGATGGTGGCTCCGGGTTGAGTCCCTTTCTCTTCCTAACCTCTGCAACCAGTGTGCGGAAGATAGACTGTGGAACAGGCTGCCATGACTTGAAGTAGGTGTTCCACATCGCCTTTCCTGCTGTTGCTCCTCTCATCTTTTCAGAGAGATCGAATGTTTCTGAAGCGGGCACTTCGCCTTGCATAATTGCAACGATTCCCTTTTGTTCCACGTTGAGCAGCTTGCCTCGCTTACCCGAAAGCACAGTCGAAACAGCACCGATCAGGTCCTGCGGGCACTTGATCTCGATGCCAAGTATAGGCTCAAGCAACACAGGATCTGCGCTGAGCATTGCCCCAAGCATCGCCCTCCTTGTAGCAGGCATTAGCTGAGCAAGACCCCTGTGTGCAGGGTCTTCGTGAGGCACAAAGTGGTGCAGAACGAACTTGACCCCTCTGACCGCCTCATGTGCTATCGGACCGTTCCTGATCACGTCGTCGAAGCCTGACCTGATGGAATCCATCGATTCCTGAAGGAACTGGACACCTTTGGTCTCGTCTACCAGCATGTTACCACTAACATCGATTGCAGCAACGCTCCTCGCCTCGTCTGCGCTCCATCCCTTTTCCCTCAAGATCTTTGCCATCTCTTTCTTATCCATGTCTTCCTTTATCTTGCCGGTCCTGATCATCTCAAGGATGTCGTCTGGCAAGGGCTCGACGCGGAGGAATATCTTGTTGTGCTTGTTTGGAGACTTGCTCATTATAGGTCCGGCCTTTGAGCGAATGGTTTCGCGGTAGTTAATGAGCGGTTGCGTAGTGACAATTTCAAGGCCTGCTTCCTGCAGGAGAGAAGTTGCGATCTCCAAGTGAAGCACTCCCATGCCTGCCATGAGCGTCTCTCCAGTCTCTTCGTTTATCTTGACTATCAGGTTAGGGTCTTCTACAGTGAGCCTACGCAGAGCATCTACCAGCTTGGGCAGATCCTTGGGATGCTTAGGCTCAACTGCAATAGTTACTACAGGCTCAGATACATACTTGATCGACTCGAACGGCTGTGCTCCCTTGACGGACGATATGGTTTCACCCGCGACTGCATGGTCAAGCCCAAGCAGTGCAGGGATGTTGCCTGCAGGAAGAACGCTCACTATTTCTCTGGTGTTGCCCATGTAGATATTTACAGACTGGATCCTCCCAGACCTCTTCGCATCTATAAGGTATACTTCGTCACCGTCCTTTATCGTACCAGAGTAAAGTCTGCCGGTTGCAACCCTGCCGGCCTGAGGGTCTACGTTGATGGTGGTCACCATCATGAGTGCAGGACCTTTTTCGTCGCATGTCAGCAGTGCCCTGCCGATATCAGAGTTGAGGTCGCCTGGCCAGATTTTTGGAATCCTGTATTTCTGGGCGACGTGGGGCGCCGGGTGATGTTCCACTACCATGCCGAGCACGGCATCTGATAGAGGCGATCTCTCTGCAAGCGACTTTATGAGCTCTGGATCGTTCTTCGTATAAGCGTCATAAACATCCTTGAAGTTGATTTTTGTCTTCTGTGCCATCTTGAAGTTAAATCCCCATCGATCCTTTGCCGAGCCGAAGGCAACGGTGTTGCCCTGTATGCTGACCTTCCACTTGTCCTTGAATTCCGGCTCCGCGTAAATGTCAATAAGCTGGTTAAAGTGGTTGATGATGTTGATGAGCCACTTTTGCATCTCCTCGGGCCCCAGCTTTAACTCCTTAACGAGTCTGTCTATCTTGTTAATGTAAAGTACCGGCCTCACACGCTCTTCAAGCGCCTGCCGGGTGACGGTTTCTGTCTGTGTCATGATTCCCTCTACAGAGTCCGACACAACGACCACTCCATCGATTGCGCGCAACGCACGGGTCACTCTACCGGTAAAGTCGATGTGACCGGGAGTGTCGATCATGTTAATGACGTACTCCTTGCCTTCAGTTTCGTAATATAGCGTGACGTTTGCACCCCTGATTGTCATCTGACGATTCTGCTCCAGCTTCATAGAATCAAGGGCCAGCGCCTGACCTGCCACCGATGGTGAAATGATACCAGACGCGGCGAGGAGACTATCACTCATAGTCGTCTTGCCGTGATCTACGTGGGCAATGACACCAAAGTTTCTGATCTGATCCTTGTTGCCAATTATTCTTAGTATATCTTGGGTTGACTTGAACTTCGGCATGTATTACAATCGACAAAAGTTTTGCGCAGGACTATTAAATGTTCGGTTCTTTTTTGATCAAAGAAAAAAGAGGGCTCGCCCTCATGTTACGATGATGATGCCGGCTTTGACGATTCTTGAGCGCGCATCGCTTGGACAGGAATATTGGTGAACGGAATCTTTTCTAGAGCGACTGACACCGTGTCAGATGCATCGTACTCCCAGATCATTCCAAATCCATCTGTGTGTTTGGGATATACGCTGAGCTCAATGCTGAATGAGCACTTGTCGTGGGATCCGAGCGTATGGTCAAATGTCTTTGAACTGGACTGCTTCGCGTTTCCAGAGTCGAACGGGCTCGGAACTGGCTGATGCCGGCGAGCGCGTTCGTAGTGCCTGTCTCAAGAGTCACGTTCTGTCCACTGTGCCCCCTGTGGTACTACCGGTGATAGCTGCTCATGAAGCCATTGACTTGGAAGGCGTATATCCCTGCAGAAAAGTCGTCCATTCCACATCATCCTGTAATGAACTGGCATTCTGCGGTCGATGGAACACCATTCTTGCGAAAGTCCACTATGTCGCCGTAGCACTTGATATTGTCAACGTGGAACATGTGTGTCAGTGCGGCAAAGTTTACAGCGACCATGTTTTCTTCATTGACCCAGCGTCTGTACGTAAATGGTTTGGCTATATCAGCTCCCGGCGCCCTGTTTGGCTTGAGCCTGTTGCCAGCCGCGTCAAAAAATTTCTACGATGACAAAGTGCGTGTCGTTGTCATGGGCAGTGGTATTCCATGTCTGGTGATACTGGAACCACAGCCCTCCAAGCGGCGTGTCGGCCTCGTACGGTACCGGTAAAGTGCACTTGTT
>DATLXY010000141.1:0-6144 GCA_035575335.1 Nitrososphaera sp.
TTCCAGCGCCAGTCAGATGTATGGGACCTGAGAAGGAAAAAATTACTGATAGATTCAATCCTCAAAAAATGGAGAATACCCAAGCTCTACCTGACAAATGTTAAGAGTGATGTCTACGGTATGATAGACGGGCAGCAGAGAATAGGGAGCATTCTAGAATTCGTCAATGATGGTTTTGGCATAACTTCAGATGCTTCTGGCGAAGAGTACAAATTCAGTGCCTTGGGCCAGAAAGATCAGGAAACTATTCTGAACTATCCGCTTGACATAGAAATGATAACGGATGCAAGTCAGGAAGAACAATCGGAACTTTTCTCCAGACTGCAGGAGGGGATGGAGCTGAACACATGGGAGAAGCTGAATGCCATTACCGGGAAACTTGCAGATTTCATAGGCTATATGGAGAAGCACGATTTCTTCTCCAAAACCGCATTGACCGGAAAAGATACGTCCTGAAGGGAGTCTGCCAGCAGATTCTTTATTTTGAAGCCAACGGGATAAAGTCATCGGCATTTTCTGACCTGTGGGAATTTTTTTGATAAAAACAGAGAGTTTGATGATGAAAGTGTGAAGAAGAATGCAATTGCCAGTCTGGATTTAATGAGCAAGATATTCGAGGTCGAGGAGCCATATCTGTCAAAAATAGGAAATGTCCTATCGATATACCTTCTGTGTTCTTGGTTGATCTCGAGAAAAGTAGACATTCATCCACAGCTTCTCCGCAGGTTCTTTACTATCTTCTTCGAAAACCTCAGCAGGGCAGGGACCGTGGCGACAGGGATTTCTCCACGTATAACATAGATCTTATACAGCCTATCTCGGATTCCAAATTCATAGAGAGTAGAAACCACATACTAAAAAAGCACCTTTGCCTGTATGAGCCGAAAATCATTGAATATCTGGATGCTGACGAAACAAAGGAGTTCCTTGCCAGCATGGAGGAGTCTTTCAGAGAAAAATCAAGGCAGATCCAAGACTTGGTCAAGGAGGTCAACGACAGGGCCATAGGTTCCGGTGCGCACAAGATTTTCACATTGACCGGAGAGAACTCGGGAATCTTTACAAGAATGTCGTATCCCATAAGAGGTGAGGAGGACTATAGGGAGCTTGTAGAACTCCTTTGGAAAGCATTCTATGAAGGCAGCAACAGCTCGAACAAGATTCCGAATCTGGAGGAGGACAGAGCACATAAAAAGATCATGAAGGAAATAAGTGTCATAATCAAGATAAACGACCTGCGAATGGTTGAAGCGCATGATCTTGAACAGGATCCGGCAACTTACGAAACGAAAGTGAAGAATGCGTGCATTATCAGTGACTTTTACACAGGCAAGAAGCATGTCCGTGATTTCAACAGTAATGATTTTATCATTTTTCAGTACAGGATAGTTAACGAGCTATTCGATTTCATGAAACAACTCAGCAAATCTTTCCGATGAAAGAGACCGATATATCGGGATAGTTCATGGGCGCGGTTTACGTTTTTTCAGTATTTGGCGGATGGACCTTTCCACTTCATTCAATTGCTCATTGGCCTCCACCAAGGTCGGCATTTCCGAGAAATCCTCCAGCTCCCTGAAAGTGAGGTCGATGGTGATGCTGTCTGGGTATTTCTTCCCAAGAATTTCGCCGCCTTCGTCAGAATGGCTATCATCAAGGTCGTACGGGAGATCGTACTCGGGCAGGGCAGCTCTTATCTCGTCCCACTCCTCGTCGGTCGCGTAAATCCCTTCAACCCACCTCATTACCGACAGAATGGCGCTACCGGGATTTACTTCTACATGGATCTGGTCGATGTCCACAACCTTTTCGTTCTCACTGATGTCAATCAGGAACCAGAACGACCTTTCCTCTGGATCAAACCCGAAATCCTCTATGCTCTCGTAATCGTGTTTGCCAAGCTGTTGCTCTATAGTCTGCAGGATGCCATACGCAATCTCGGAGTTCCACAGCGCCATGCCAAGCGCGCGCCTGAATGAAGTTTTCTTTGCCACTTCGTCAAAGGATCTATGCGCCGCCGGAAGCGCTTCGACGAAAGCATTTACAAGCGCTGCAGGAGTCTGATGATATTTCTTGGCAAGCTCTTTGAGCTTCTTGGCATCTTTGATCTTTACCTCCATATGATTCTGGACGGAAAGTTGTTCCGGAATTATTTAAGCGCATTGTGGTCTGCTATTCACTCAGATACCTGTCAATGTATTCCATTATCTGCTGCTTCGCCTTCGGGTTCAATGATGCAGTGGTGTTACCCTTATGCAGAATCAAGTATCCATCTTTCGCCAGCTCCTTCGCTTTCTTCCTGACATTCTTGCCGTTATTCTTGACCACCTGACCGAGCCAGTTGGACATAGTATCGATGGGAAAGTAATGCTCGCCCCACCTGCCCTTTCTCATTATGAAATTGAGAATAAGCGCCTTTAGCTCTTCGTCAGAATAGTCCCGTTTCATAGGTACACTTACCATACCTTTAGAAGCCTAACTTTAAATACTTTCGCGAATGTAGTATGTAGTATGTATAAATCAGCCAGTAAGCAAGCAAGTGAATTGATGGAAAAGGATTCACTGATTGCAACTGTATTCGGCTATTCGCCGCAGATGAGGATATTGAACTACCTGCTGGACTTTCCGACAAACGACTTCACAAAAAAGGAGATAATCCAGGCACTCGGCATGAGCAAGCAGACTTTCTACAAGTACTTTGACCGTCTGGAGGAAACAGGAATGGTCAAGGTCAGCAGGGCAATAGGGAAGGCCAAGCTCTACAAGATAGACAGGTCAAATCCGATGGTAAAGACGATAACAGAATTTGAAAGGAAGCTGTCTATGCAGATAGCAGATCAGGAAGAAGAAAAGATGAGGCGGCCTTCGCTGTGACATAGCGACTTGTGAATGAAATGACGGTCTGTTCATAAGTGCCCTGCCAAAATTCTCTTAACCGAGTGCCTTTTAGTCTGCAATAGTTTGTTCAAGGCAAAAATATGGTTAACGAATTCCTTGCCCTTTGCGCTTTCTTTGCAACACATCCCAATCACCGAATCAGTGAAATG
This sequence comes from Nitrososphaera sp., assembly GCA_035575335.1. Lineage (GTDB taxonomy): Archaea > Thermoproteota > Nitrososphaeria > Nitrososphaerales > Nitrososphaeraceae > Nitrososphaera. Next base: position 3,048 of record DATLXY010000141.1, read on the forward strand.
TAGGGCTTCGGACCTCGGTGACATACCACAACTTGAATTTGATAATGTAGGTGTTTCAGAAAATGTTGGCATACACCGCGCGCGCTGGTAACTGCTGGAACCAGCTATTGTGTCGGATTGAACGATGCCTGCATCGTCTTCGAATCGATAGCAGCAGAATGTGTGCTCAACTGGGATGCTAGGCCTGAATCGGAGAGATCAAGAAAACAGCCGCATCAGTGGTTAGACATTAACAATAAGAATTTGAAGTCAGCTAACGACAAAGGCCTACCTGTGAACGAATTGTTGTACGACGGCCCACCAACTACAAGAACCAGCACTCCAACAACGCTTCGCCGTGGACTGACCTGCTAACAAGAAACGTCAAGTCGCCACCAAACCAGTGGACAACGTATATTCAACATTGTAGACTGCCGCTATGGCAGGTTCTTGGCTCAGGAGACCCTCGCAATGTCGATATGAGATCGATATCTACAAGCAAGAGGCTGCGCCGGAGCTGGCTGACCGTGGCCATGTCCTATTGACCTAATCAGAGAAGACGGCCAAAAGCTATGCCATTTTTATTCTACTTTTTCATGACATCGGGCTAGTTGCCTAAAGAGTTCTTTGTCGAAGGCTCGAAGGACTTTATGAGAGTGTACGAGTCGTTGTCTGCTGCAAGCCAGTTGAAAAAGATCTTGACACTGCAATTTCAGAACTTAAGAAGAATCCTCTGAAAGGCTAAAGAATACAACAAAAGTTATGGCCAAAAGAATATGTCAAAAAGTATGGCATTAACAACCTGTTTCGATACCGCCTCGGTGGAGGCTACAGGCTCACGTACACTATTGTTGGCAGACCAAGCGACGCAACATCAGTGATACTCGACTCTAACTCACAAAGACTGACAAATTGTTTGGTTATAGTACCAGTTAGCTAGAGAAGCCTGGTTGACTCTTTAAGCAGCTTTTCCAGTTTCGGATTGTCTGCAAATATCCAGATAATTGCGCCATTTTTGTCAACCATTATCTTGTTGCTTGCTTCTAGATAATTCAACACCTTTTCTAGAGTTGGGTATTGCATACTCTTTGGCAGGCTTCTCCAGAGTTTGTACTTGGATGGATACTCTTTTGCTTCCTTTATGGCTGCTTCGACCATCTGGATGGTAGGCAATGTCGGTTCGTGATAGCCAGCGTTTCCTCCTCTCTTCGTTGTCCTACCGGACTCCAAGCCCCTTCTTCCAGAAAAGGAACCGCTACCACTCCTTGATGCAACGGCCACCCTCATGTCCAACGTCTTCATTGTTGTTATTGTGATCCTTCTTTAACAGTGAAGCTATTTAAACTTATACATGTTTGTGTAATATATACTTGTATAATATAGCAACCTTGACAAATAGATTATGTTGGCCTTTTAAGAGTCGTTTTTGGTTCAATAGGGATCCGAAACCCCAAGTCTATACAATTTTCTTCGAAGTTGATATTGAGCGAGAAAAATATGTCTACTAGAGTCGTTGAGTCCTATGGAAGAAACAAGGAGCAGAAGTTGGCTTTTCTTGAAGATTCTGACATCCAGCTACTTGGTCTAAATCAGCAACAGCAGGACTGCTTCGCGATAACCGGCAAGCGCAAGGCCTCTGCTTGGGCGTACTCGATGCACTACAGTAACAACTCAAGCCAGAATGGAATTGGACTGGATGCTGCAATGCGAAATATTGCCCGATGTTTTAATGAGATACGGCAGTCATTGAAAAAGTTACGCCGCTTGCCGGAGAGCGAGTAATTCTAAGGCCAGTATAGGAGATAATGCCAGAGGATTTCGTCGAGTCATGGAGTATGTACCGTTTGCCATCAAAGATAACCCGCAGGCAGTTGAAGAGCGAATCTGGTATTCCTTTGATGGAACTACGTCTGTGTTTGATTTCGCAGACGTTCAGCCGAAAAATGCCGGTGCAATAGTTGTTTTCAAGAAAACTAAATTTGCAGTAGGGTAGACGCAGTAGAGCCTTCCAAATCGAAAGATTATTGCGCTGCAGTAAGAAGATGTCATCATTAACGGCTGCAAAAAGCATCTGCTTTAGCTTTGTGTTCAGATGAACCTCCTTTTTGGCTAAAAGCGCGTCTAAATCCTTGACTCTTAGAGTTGGCCTTCCAATCTCTCCTGCTTACTTTAGCCTCTCACAGAGGAGGCTCTCAAATAACTCGTTTGTGAAGGAATGCCACCTTGGTCAGCTCTTTAGTTGCAAGAGCTTCTGCAGAATCTATCTATCCTCGAGCCTTTCTGTTTTCTGGATAGATTATTATTCTGCAGCTGTGCCTGATCTTCTTTGCTTGGGCTTTAAAATCTAGTGGATTTGGTATCACTTTGCCGTCGCTCGTAAGCCATTTCAACAGGCCAACATCTATTCCGAGAGGCTTTGTTACATCATTCTTGATAGATTTTTCAACAACACTATAGTCAGTAGTAGTAGTAGTTTAGTTATACAAGCAAGCGTACCATGTGCTCCCTTGTTGTTGATCATGTAGAGAGGCGATGTCAAAAGAAGGCCATGCCAAATCCAGCTCGGTCGAACTTCCTTGACAGGAGAGTCAGTTACGCAACAATGCAAAATGATAATATCGTTTACCAGGTGTTGACGCTATGGCCTTGCGGAATCGAAGCCACAATAGTGCACATCTGTTATGCCACCAGCCTTTCTCGCGGTTTGATTGTCATGCAAATGCCTTTTTCAACTCCTCTAACCTGGTCTTCTCTACTTTACTTTGAAGCTGCGGATCACGGTTTCTAATCATTTCGTCCAGCATCGCTATTACCTCCGATAACCTGAGCCCGAGGTTGATGTCGTCCTTTAGCTGCGAAACTGTCAGAGCGATGCTATATTTTCCTTCAATGTAGGCTTCAACTATCCCCTCTGCATGCCTTCTCAAAAACTCACTCTGGCTGAGCAAACCATACCTAAATGCACGCGAAAGAATATAACGTTCCTGTCTACATCGTCTTGCAAAGTAAACAGTCGTTATCTATCGTACTCATTTTTCTTCTATTGCTATGAGTGGAATTGGAATTCTGGGCAGACATAATCAGCATAGCTGCACAGATTGACGGGATCAGGCATGGG
>DATLXY010000142.1:0-6316 GCA_035575335.1 Nitrososphaera sp.
AATCCAAAACGAAAAGAGGAGACTGGTATCTGACTAAAGAGGGCAAGTGGTGGGTCAAGTATCCAACTGAAGAATGCAGAGCCATTGTTAAAACTGCTTATGACCAGCTGCCAAAAGGGAGGAAATTCCTGTTCTTTGAAGATGCCAAGAGTGATAAAGCGAATTGCTTGCAAGCTTCATATTTTATGCATAAAATGGCAATCAAGTTCAAAAGGATATTTGCAGAGCTGGACAAAAGCAGCTGGCTAAATGAAAAGACAAGGATGTACGCGCTTGGCGATGGATTATACTTTACTGGACATCCGTTGCACCTGTTCAGGCATACTATGGCTCAATACTACTTGGCAGCAACAAACTGGTCGCTTGCTTACGTGGCAAGCTTGGGTGGATGGGAAAATACGGAAATACTGAACAAGTGCTACGGTGGAATACCTGAACATATCAAGGCACAGATTGCAAAGTCTGTACACGTAAAATTTGATACTTTGAGCTTCAACACCACAGCAATTATCCAGCCTACTTCCCCTTCTCTCAAGATATGTTAAAATTCAATTTAATCAAAACTTATGTATGTTAGTATATGTTACTTGATTGTGTCAAGCGTATCCTCCAACATCGTAGAGACTAAGTCTTTTCGACCAAGTGCTATCATGTTGCTACGAATAATGGAGGTTCTTTTGGATAGAAATTCTGTCGGCAGAACCGAGCTGGCGTTAGAGGCAAAGGTTCAGTATGCAAGACTAGTTAGTCATCTCAAATGGCTGGAAAAAAGGAAAGTAGTGGATCTGATCATAAAGGATGATACTATTAACGTCACGATTACTGACAAGGGTAAGGAGTTTGCTTTTATGCTTTTGGAAGTCTACGGGTTCGACAAAAGTATGGTTGATTGACATTTTGTCAATCTGATTGACAAATTGTTAACGAACTTTATTAGGCAATTTTCTTACTATGGAAATAATGTCTCAATATACGCCAAAACTGGCGATAGCCGGAACAGCAGGGGCCGGACTTTTTTTGGCAGTAATTCTGCTTACCGGTAATGTCTCCAGCGTGCTTCCGGTGGTTTCAGGAGACGACGCTGGGCTGGTACAAGACAATCCGCTACCTCATCAGCTATCGTCAATGCATATAGAGAACACGAAAATTTCCCAGAAAATTGTAGCGAATTCGGACATTGATTTCACAGTTGCAGAGGACACGAACAAGGATCTGGCAATAATCATCAAAGCTGTCAACAAAGGTTCTAACCGCGCCGAGCTGAAAGCAGACCAATGGAACATTCAATTCAAGAATGCGATGAGTGGAAAAGGAAATCAGCCTAAAGATATTACAAAAGATGTAAGGCTATCATTTATTCAACCAGGCATGGCAGCAGAATTTGCAAGGATTGATCTCAGCGATCATGAACATGAGTTCATGGATTTTCCGGGGACATACCAAGTGGTCATCTGGGGCGATCAATACGTTGACACAAGCGATGCGCCTTCTTCTGGTGCCACAGAACCGGACACAACAATAGAGCTTACCGGTGAAACTGTCAGCGCAATTCCTGTTGAAATACAGGCTGGAAGTAAGGTGCTGGAAAATCGCTATAAAATCGTGGCCGATGTTGATGTCGGATACAACATCGATGCCATAAAGGCCAACCCTAACAAGCTTCTAAAGGCAGAAAAAATGAGGCTTGCATTTGAGGGCGAAAACAAGGATTATCTCGTCAGTCCATCCAAGAAATCAGAAGCAAGACTCTACCTGATAAACGACAAAGAGACCCCGATAAGCAGCATAGTTAGAGTAGACTCGATCACCATCTTTAAAGCAGACGACCCATCAGTTGCGGTGGGATTCGAAGGCGTATTTGACTATATCCCCGGGTTCTGCTCTACAATTGAGCCGAATGAAATAGTCCCAAGGGGCAAGGTTATCCTTGATACAACGCAGGGACCACTCAAGGAGCTCATGAACAAGCTTGCAGGCGAAGATCCCAAGAAAGGCACGGCACTGCTAGAAGGGCTGTACATAGTCAAGGCAGAAGCGGGAAGCGTAGATTGCACTACCGAGGATGGCCGCGTAGTAGAGGGGAGCGGGCACGAGCTGGTAGCCGCATTCGAGGTGACGCAGTAAGATGGTAGAAATCGGATCCAAGGCTTTCATGGCGCTGCTGAGTGCGGTGTTGCTCTTAAGCAGTGGAGTCATCATTGCAATCCCGCCCGCACTGGCAACCAACTATGAAGATATAGCCGGTCCGGCATGGCAAGGCAGACCGGCCTACTACATCACGACACATCCAAATGACAGCCACGTAAATGTAGACGAGTCAATCAACGTGAAGCAAGGACGCAAGTGGTCGACAGCAGGTAGTGCAGAATACTACAAACTAAATGCTGCAGCAGCCACATGGGAACCAGGATATACATTTACCGATGCCAAGAATGACATTGCCTCTGTAAAGAGCGAATGGACGAGCCTCACGACAATATCAAATGGACCGACACTCTCGGACGGCGGTAATACGACACTTGGGGCAAGTATGGTAGCCGATGCCTGTGGTGGCTCAGGTTACACAAATGACGGAGAGAATGTGCTTCAATGGTGCAATATCTCCCCTGACGGAATCATTGCAGGAGTCAGAACATATGTCTGGACATACGATGCAGGTCTCCAGATCGTCATCGACGAAGCAGACATGGTTCTTGAAACCACTTATCTGGGATCAGCAGTCCAATGGGGCGATGATACAACCTCTTACTGGAACGTCAAAGAAGAAGTCAGGCACGAGTTTGGTCATTTCATAATGGCTCTTGGTGACATATACGAACTCTATGGAGGAACATGCGACGATCAAGTCTCTGGCACCGACGAGCCTGTCATGTGTAGTGCAAGCACCAACAGTGCACTCCAGCCTGGCGATAAAGCGGGAGCGGCATTCCACTACCCGAAGAGGTACTCACAGTCACTGTATGTCGAAGGTAGCATTGTCGGCGCAGACTCTGCTGTTGGACAACTCAGGCACTCCGACGGAACTACAAACAGCCTGAACGATCTGCTCATTGTGTATGTAGACCACAATCCAACCGATGGCAAGAGATACATCAGAATCAGACCAATGTGGGATATCCTGTCCAGCGGAGTTGCAACAACAGTCGGAACTACAACAACAGTGATCAATACTGCATCACCAGTCTATGATGTTGGCGCTACTATAGCAAACATCAACAACGCTGGCAGCCCAGATCTGGTAATCACCTATACAAAGGATGTATCAGGAGTAGGGCAGCAACATTGGGTAACATTTTTTGACGTGGTCAAAAACACAGCAAATAACGGAATATCTGTTGGCAGCAACTCTGCAATCTATACCCACAATGGAGCTACACCTGCAAGGGGATCTGATGTAGTGATCTTCAACTTTGACACCGACAATGGAAACGAAATAGGACTGATGCATAGTAGGGAGTCAACCGACACAAGACCTCACCTTTACATAGGAGATATCAATACCAGCGGAGTAGTATCTGGTCTCTTCAGCGCAGGAAACAGTGGCCACAGTAGTCTAGTGATCCCAAGAGCAGGAGGCGATATAGGATTCTCTATCGTAGGAATAAACAACGGAGGTGCATCGGATCAGAGAATGTTCAGCATAAACTTCGATGGAAACAATGACTATGTAATGCAGCACTTGATTCATGTCAATTCAACAAACTGGATAAGCCATGGATGGACCAACAAATATGGTCCATTGTACGACAACGATGCGCTGTTCCTTGGAATTGGCAGCGGTGACTCTGCAATTAAACAGCGACGGAGATGCGAAGACTGAAAACTTCCATGTGTATGTGATAGGGTCAACAGCCTATTACACGATAGAATGGGAAAACAGGTGGAACTCCCATCCCTAGTAAATCTCCTTCCACCTTTTTTCTTTTTGTCTTGCATATGCACAGAGTACTACATTAATTTCCTTTCGAGATCATGAATGCCAAAGTCAAGACAGATAAATTGAGGTTTATTGAGAGGAGAGCCTATGGTGCAATCTGTTGTAAAGCATCTTTTCCAAAAGTTGCGCCATCCTTCGGATATTCTTTAAGATCCGACAGGAACCTGTTATTTATTTCTGTTTGAAAAGTTCAAGTCTGTGAAGGAGTCATATACTTTTTCTGAAATCTCTTCCTGATTCTATACGTGAGATATGCTGTTATTCCGCCTACACAGACCGCTATGATTAGATCTAGGTTTAAGATCAGCAGAGTGATAGGATCGTTATTTATAGGAATCACGGATCTACCGAAATCCCCTCCTTGTGGCGGATCAGTTCTACTGGCAGCATAGGTCGCAAATGAGGAGATCGCAAAGGATATTGGGATAAGAAGTCTGTTACCTAGACTGTCAAGAGCCTTACCGATAGCTGTCTTGTAGTCTTTGTTTTCCATTGTTCCTGAAGAAGGGATAAGGACAAAAGCCAATTTCATTGGCACATAACGATTAACTTTATGTCGCTTGCTGCTGACTGTAACTTCTCCCACCTTGATGAGCCCTGATTGCTCTAATCTTTTGAGGTGATAGACTGCGAGGGGTAAATCAATTTCAAGCTTTGATGCAATCTCTCCCGCAGTATTTACTCCTTCAAATATCTTGATCAATATTTTCCTGCTAGTATCATTTGCAAACACTTCTCCTATCAACTTGATCCTTGCATCATCTGATGTGAGAATGTCGATGCTCTCTTCCGCTCTTGCTAGCAGTTCAGACGAATCAGCGTTTTCATTTATTTTTTCCAATGCCTTCAGTCTGTTAGTAATAGTAGAACAATTATCTATAAAAGGATAACCTGAATAGTTGTAACATGCGGGACAATAGTTTCCCTCATCTTTCGCTGACAGAGTGAAAAAGTAGACATCTTAACTCCTCGAGCAGAGCAGTTCTAAAGATAGATCGTTACAAAAATTGTTTCTAAAAACCAGATCATCTCACACCAAAGTTAACGGTACTTCTTCTGAGCCTTCAAGGTGTTGCATATAATATTAGTCCCGGTCTGACTGCATCCTGTTATGCAACAAAACCGAAAGATAATTACAAGCTTTCAAAAAGCTCAATAACGAGGGCGGCATGATGAAATTCTGTTGTTATTTGACAGGATCCGGACAGTTGAAAATGTAGGTGATGTCATACACGAAATATCTCGAATTGTGTCCAGACAAAAACCTGGTACGCCATGTGATTTGCTGCCACATCGGAGTCAAATAGATGAATTGCTGTCTCAGATCCAAGCTTTTGATCCTGAATGGAAAAAAGCACCAGCTGTTTTTAGGATTGCAAAGATAGCAATTTCCCACAAGAATATTTCAAATGAAAGAGCTGGTATTGACAGAAGGGGTGATGGTGGCCATACCAGAACGGCATTCTATTCGCGAAATATTGTTCTGCCGGATGTTCATCATGATATAGAATTGATTATCAAGATGCTGAATTACATACGTGAGCAGAAGAAACTCCTGCCTGTTGCAATGCCGCTGTTTTTTCAACCTGATGAAATTGCCCTGGCTCTAAATGAAGAGCAAGGTAAGGACAGGGATTTGTCAATCAATATCATATCTCAGCTAGCAGTTATTTTTCAAAAAAGTTCAATAATTCACATAGGATTTGTTTTCGGCAAAAATTACGTTATACTGAGCAAGTAATAATATAAGAGCAGAGACGAGCGGCGAATAAAGATTGTCGATGTTTGTGGATTGTTGCACAACTGACCGGTCTGTCAAGGAGGTTTGACCAAGCTGTATTTAGCTTGGCCTTCTTTTGTAATCGCCTCCCTTACACGGTCAACAACTGGTGACGCTATTAGAACCAATCACTGGTCAGGTATGTGTATGTGTGGGAGGGCGGAAGTGATGGTGGATTTTGATGTAATCGATGGCTGGCATGATGATGGGCTGGAAAAGATGAGCGAAGGCAAGGATGGCATATACGCGCGTACACGCACATACGCATATCATTCACGTAGTACCCGCACTCCTTTGTCCAGCTGCTAGGGTTACATGCTGGCCTATTTTTTCCACCTGCCGTACAGAGGCAGACTACTGAAGAAGGTGTTGTCAAGACGCATGCCAAATCGTCAACAGTAAACCGTCAATCCCAGACTACAGCACACCCTCTCCAGACACAGCATCAACAGGCCGAACATCAAGATAAACGAAAGAGTTGGCAGCGGCATCGTAATCGTACTTGACAGGAGTACAGCTATCAAGGTAGCCAACCGTGCCAGGAGAAAAACTGATGGGCCACAACAGGTACTGGCATGTACGCAGGGGCTATCTGAACA
>DATLXY010000143.1:0-3436 GCA_035575335.1 Nitrososphaera sp.
GAGCCTAAATAAAAACGCAGACTGTAAGCGAATCGAACTATGTTAAAGTGTGTGGACAGTTGCTCACTGATGATATTGCAGAACCAATCGCACTAGGGTACTGGAGGTATTTTGTCTACCATGTCTACCGTTCAGATCCATTGCCACCGAGAGACAAACAGCTGTTGAGAATGGCTAGAGTCCCTAGTAGGGCTTCTTCCAACCGAATCGTCTCAGTGGCCTGGCCCGGAAACATATTGACTATGAATTCATATTGCTTTATGCTTGAATGTTCTTTCGCGAGAATATCGTGCACTCCATACTTTGGTGCGCCAAAAACAACTAGGATATTCTTACCAACTTTGGCACGTTCGCCAATCTTGGTCTCTACATTCTTGAAGTAGCTGCCTCTCTTCGAAGTGATTAATATTTCGGCATTTTCTACGCTTGCAAGCAGCTTGGAAAGTGACGGGACTTCTTTTACCTCATAGCCCCAATATTCGGAGATATCTTCTTCTTTAGCCTCTATCGCCTTCAGGGTCGGGTATGATGAAATGAACTTAACATTCACCTTCTTGCCTTCAAACCCTTGGCCCAAAAAAGGCACGAGCGAACCAAGACCAACTTCTACAAACAGCTGTCCCTTGACTTTGACTATGATTCCTGCGCGCACATCATTGACCTTGATCTTCTTGATGTCTTCCGGCGGCTTGTGGTGTGGAGCCTTGATCGGATGCAGTATGCCAGCATATTCAAGCTGTCGCATCCTAGGGTACAGCGCTTTTCGAAGATATTGAGGAGTATTAAGATAGCGCAAGACCGTCTTTAGCAAGTCTCGATCTTCGTGCTCAAAGTGAGAAAGAGAATCGTGGTAGATGTAGATCCTCTTGACTCTGAATATCGAACAGGCACGTGCAAACTGCCCTATCTTGATGCTCTTGTCGCGCCTTGTCTGTTCGTCTGAAAGTGAGGAATCCGGTATCGCGACCCAGAGATCAGACATTATTCATTCAACAGCTGTAAAACTGCACTTTCCAAAATGCCATTTGACCCAAAGAACGTCGAACGCAGAATGCCCTTCCTGTCGATAAGGATGCTTGAAGGAGTACCGCGCAGCGCATACTCTTCAAAAGTCTTGGCCGAATATTCCTTTGATTTCAGGTAATGCCTTACTCGTTCGATCAGCACCTGCTTTTCCTTTTCTGAGTAGGATCTGAAGTCAGGTATGTTGGCCTCGATAAAGTCCATAACCTTGCTATCAGTAAGAGGGCCGGACTCTTTCTTTAGCATATCCATTCCAACAGGAAATGGTATCTTGTACGGCAGCTTGTTGCCATCTCTTAGCTGGCCGTACTGAGCCAAGGCCCTATAGGTTTCGCCAATTACTTCACCCGTAGTGATCAGTTTTTGTAGATTTGAGAGGTTGTTCTTGTCGAAATCTTCAAAGGCTGTTGCAACTCCCAAAACAGTGAGTCCCCTATCTCTGTATTTCTTGTAAATGTCGATCGCTTCCGGAATCCCATAGAGGAAGCAACCGGGGCAGTTGACCTGAAAAACCTCAACCAAAACAACATTGCCTTCTTCCTTGTCGATGTTCGTAGGCTTGCCCTGAACCCATGTTGAAATTTGAAGGTTCGGAGCCTTGGAGCCAACTCTTGCAACCATATATATGCTCTAATCCAGAATGAGACTCTTACCTTAAATTAATTTATTGGAATAATGTATAGGAATGGGGGCTTAAGTGCCTCGTTTTGCCATCCTCTCTCTGGCCATGGATGCATATCTCTCAATTTCTTGATCTTCGACTTTGCGCATTGCCTTTGTCTTTGTGTCGATGATGGCCATCTTTAGATGCCTAGTACCTGTTTTCTCCTCACTTACGAGGTAGATCGATTCGATGGCAAGTGCTGCCGCTTCGTCAAGGGTCAAGTCTGGCCTGTAGGTTTTCTCGAGAAATTCTGTTACCTGATCGCTGCCTGCACCTATCGCGACAGCGTCGTAGCCGATATATGTGCCACTTGGGTCAGTCAGGAACAGTTCGGATCCGTTCTTGTCGACGCCTGCCAATATCAGGGCAACGCCGAATGGTCTAACGCCGGCATACTGCGTGAACTGCTGGGCCATATCTGCCAAGTTCTTGGCAACGCCTTCCACATCAACAGGCTCGTCATAGATCAGTCTGTTACTTTGTGCGAAAAAGCGTGCGTGATCTACCTGTGTTCGGGCGTCGGGGATATAGCCGGCAGCTGCAACTCCAATGTGATCATCAACCTGAAAGATCTTTTGTGTCACATTTGACACTTGGAGCTTTCTTGCCTTCTCTTCTACAGCAAGAATTACGCCCTCTTTCGTCTTGATTCCTATTGCAAGCGTTCCGCGTCTAACAGTCTCGATAGCATACTCTACTTGGTAAAGCCTTCCATCTGGAGAAAATACAGTAATGGCTCGGTCATAGCCCGCTGCTGCTGGTAACAATTCAACCTAATTTTTTTGTAATGTTCCATTTAAGCCTAACTATGAGGCATCGAAGCAGCCGCAAGATTGGTATTTAATATCGAGGAACTGCAATGAGTGTGAAATGGTTCAGGACGAAGTGACTTTTTTTGGTCATCCAAATGTCCAGTCCCTTCACAGTAAGGCGCTGGAAATAACTAAGGACGAGCACTTGACACTCCGAGGAGACTGCATAATTGGGGTAAGGGCGAACAAGGCTTGTGCGGACCTTGACGAATCTTTGAAGCAAAGACTCTCTTCAAGCAGCTCAGTCGTGAAATTAGAGATAATGGTCGGCTCGGAAACTTTTGTGATAAACGGTACTGGAGACGAACGACTCTCTTTAAAGAACCCTCACGACATTGTCTTACGTAAGACCAAATTTGTGTGTCCCCGTACACTGTCGGTCAGGTGTGACAAGGCATCTTCAGATGTTCCCCGCAATATAGTCAAGATGCTGCAGGACAACGAAGCAAAGGGCATATTCAGGATTACTGTAGAGTGATAATAGAAACTACTGCTTCTTCGCCTGTTCCTTCAGAGCCATCATTTCTGCATACTCTTGCCTTTCCATAGCCCTCGCAGTCGCTGCGCTCAGGATTTCCAGTGCAGCATATTCCTTGTAATGGTCCGCCTTGCACAGGCTGCAGGCGGCTTTTCCACTAAATGACGAGTCAAATTTCTTGTCATCAACTATAACCTTTAGCACTCTGAGCAATTTTCTGGCCGTGTCTTCGATCAGCTTGGCATGTTTGTCCAAATCAGGACTGTCGTAGCTGAACGCCCGTAACGTAGGTGCATAATATTTCATTACCGCCCCTCTAACTTCAACCATCTTGGTTGCCTCTACTAGGCCAGCGGACTTTAGGGTGTCAAGGTGGTGTCGAACAGTCGGGGTTGCCTTCTTGTAACCAGAGCCTCCCAGCGCTTTCGTAACTTCTTCGACAGACATTTGCTTATGGCT
>DATLXY010000144.1:0-2203 GCA_035575335.1 Nitrososphaera sp.
ATTGACCACACAAACGGGTATGCCAACTATGCGCCTTATGGACTAAGAAAGGTCGAGGCCGCTCTGCTGAGAGATGGCTACAGCAGAGAAGATGTTGTGGTGGCACATCCTGATCACATCGAGAAGTTCATTGGCCCTGAGACCGAGGTGGTCGGAACTTACGAGATGGATCCACTGGGCATGGGGCCTGTTACCATGACGTTCACCTACGGCCGCAAGCACATGTCTTATGACGAGTTTTACAACCGCGAGCTTCACCACCGTATAAACGCGGCCAAGAAAAAGAATGGAAGCAAGGCCAAGGTGATTGCCGGCGCGTCAGGGACGTGGCAGTACAACTATGATCCTGAGAAGATCGAGGAATACGGGCTGTATGGCATCGTAGAGGGCGAGCTTGGGGGCATTGGTCCGGAGATCGACGGCGCAGCAGGCGCGTTCTTTGACGCCCTAATTGCGGGCGAGTTTGACACTGCCAATCCGTTCAAGAAGAGCCCCTTCAAGGTAGAGATTAAAGAGTTTGCGAGAAACAACAGGACATTGTACGGCAGGTTTATTCACTACTGGAACGAACCCTCCATTGACGAGATTCCAAACATAGTCAACCCCAGCATGCACGGCATGATAGAGGTCATGCGCGGCTGCGGCAGGGGATGCAAGTTCTGCGACGTGACTCTAAGGCCGCTGCGCTACTATCCGGTAGAGAAGGTACAGAAGGAGATAGAGATCAACATGAAGTACGGAGGTCTGAAGAACGCGTGGGTTCATAGCGACGACATTTTCGTCTATGGTCTCAACCCTAGGACTACAAAGAACATGCAGCCAAACAGAGAGGCGATTGAAGAGCTCTTCAAGGGGATCATGGCCACTGGCATCGAGCACACAAACCCGACGCACGGAACCCTTGCAGGTGCAATAGCTGACGAACGCCTCATTCCGAATGTCTCAAAGATAATCAGATCCGGACCTAACAATTACATCGGTATCCAGTGCGGGTTCGAGACTGGCAGCATCAGGCTCATCGGCAAGTATGCCGACAGAAAACTCGCACCATTTCGCCCAGAGGAATGGCACTGGGTCGTCAAGGAAGGAATCAAGGTGCTCAACGAGCACTATTGGGTTCCCGCGTTCACGCTTATCATGGGGCTTGACAACGACGAGACCCCCGATGACAGCTGGGAAACGATCCGGCTGATCCATGAGATTGAACAAGAGCAGCCTGACAGCAAGTTCACCACTACTCCTCTCACGTTCGTTCCAATAGGACTTCTTGAAAAGTCAGACTTTTACGACATTGGCAACACCATGGATCCTGCCAAGCTAGGCGTGATGTACAAGACCTGGCAGCACAACTTCAAGTACGGCATCCAAAAGTTCATGAGCAAGGTCGGACGCGACAACCCAATAAAGAACTGGTTCTTCACCCAGCTCGCTTCGACACTCGGAGGCGTCCCTCTGACGGCTATTGAGAAGTTTGCAAGGAAAAAAGGTGCCGAACACGAGCGCGTAATAGAGAAGATAAAGGCAAACTACTGGTAACTTTTTAAGAAGAGCAGCCCTTTCAACTCCATGAATGAGGGCATCCTAGGATCCGGAGAGGTCGGGCTCATGCTCGCAGAAGGATTTGTCACAACAGGGCACGCCGTCAAGGTAGGCTCGCGCAGCCCTGAAAAGATCGCACGGCCGCAAGAAAGAAAGGCAAAGTGTCTACAGGCAGCTTTTCAGACGCTGCGTCGTTTGGAGAAATTGTTTTGGTAGCAACTCTATTGGAAGGGACGCCTTCAGCGTTCAAGATGGCTGGCAGGAAAAATTTCAGCATCAAGGTTGTAATCGATGTCACAAACCCTGCATTGTTGTCTAACTGGCTCTCCTGTCAAGGAGGTTTGACCGAGCTGCATTTAGCTTGGCCACTGTCATCGCCTCCCGTACACGGTCAACAACTGGTGGCGCTCTTACAACGAATCCCTGGTCAGGCGTCTGGAGAAGTCATACTGGATTTTGATGTAATAGACGGCTGGCACGATGATGGGCCGGAAAAGATGAACTAAGGTAAGGAAAGCGCACGCGCGAGTGCATCATTCAGGTAGTGCCCTCCATCCTTTATCCAGCTGCTAGGGTTGCATGCTGGCCTATTTTTTCCACCTGCCGTATAGAGACAGACTACTACTGAAGAAGGTGTTGTCAAGGCGCATGCCAGATCAGTACC
>DATLXY010000145.1:0-2839 GCA_035575335.1 Nitrososphaera sp.
GAACTTGCAGACCAGTATGCCATAACCGCTTATCTTGACAACTACGAATACCTTGAATCGCCTATCGAAAAGCACGACCCTGATCTCATGGTCGCGATAGAAATCGAGATGAGGCAAGAGTTGCGCCAAATGATACGGGCAGAGGAACCGCCCGCTGCGATTAAAGAACATGTCAACGGAATACTCGAAAAACTTGATCGGGCAGAAGAGCTTCTGGCAAACGATCCTTCGTTTGCTGATAGTTCAGGAACCGCTTCCGGTTTTGCCAACATTGATGAACTGGCAGCCGGTTTCGGCGCCTACACCGGCCAGCGCAGGGAGATGGGAGAAGCTGATGACGCCGCCAAGGCCGCAGTGAGGGCTGACATTGATGAGATAAGACTCAAGCTCGATGAAACGCTCAGACTATACAGGGAAGGTAACGCAGATGGTGCCCTCTTGACATCGCGTTCTGCGTACCTTGACAGTTATGAAAGGATCGAAATTCCCTTGAGACCAATTGACCCTGACTTTACGCTTGAAATGGAGATCAAGTTCGCCGAGCTGCGCAACTTGATACAGGTACGTGCTCCTTACGAGCAGGTAGAAGGTAAAGTGATAGAGATCAGGCGTGGCCTGGACGAATCGGAGCGTCTTGTCTCTGGCATTGGCGTGATTGCTCCTGCAATCGCGTTCTCGAGCTCGTTTTCAATAATATTTCGTGAGGGGTTAGAATCCGCGCTCATTGTAGGTGCCATATTGACCTACCTTGAAGCATCAAGGAACGACCGGTTCAAAAAACATGTCTACTATGGCGTTGCCCTTGCGTTTGCCGCAACCGCTGTAACATGGTTCATTGCCCAGTTTATCATCGAAATTTCGGGCGCAAGTAGAGAGCTGATAGAGGCTATCGCCGGTGTGTCAGCAGTCGCTGTGTTGTTCTGGGTCAGCTTCTGGATACTGAACAAGGTGGAAACGAAAAAGTGGATTGAATTCGTAAAGGCTAAGGTGTGGAAGGCCACTACTACAGGGAGCGTTATGGTCTTTGTCCTGCTGTCCTTCTTTACAGTCTATCGTGAAGGCTTTGAGACAGTGCTCTTTTACCAAGCTATGATTTCATTTGCTAGGTACATGGAGTGGTATGTGGTGGCCGGAATGGTGTTAGGGCTCGGAGTGATAATCGCGCTAACATTCCTGGTGAGGAAACTTGGCAAGAGACTTCCACTGCGGGTTCTCTTTGGACTGACAATGGGTATAGGCGCTTACATGTCAATAGCCTTCATGGGCAATGCTGTGCGTGAGTTTCAGGAAGTCGGATATATCCCGACTACACATCTGATCGGCACGGTACCAAGGCTTGACATAAACACTGCCACAATGACTGGCATTCATCCGACGCTTGAGACGATAGTGGCGCAGGTGGTGTTGCTCAGCGTGTATCTCGCCGGCTCGCTATATGTCCTTGTCCTGCAACCAAGACGTAACCGGGCCATCGAATTGGCCAGAAAGTCGCGGGCAGACATCAACAGGGCTGGAGCAGGAGGAGACCTGTGAGTATAACTAACTACCTTTTTATCTGGAAATTCTATTATACAGCTAATTCTCTAGAAGCAAACATTACTTGGCCAGAAAATCAAAGACCTCTTGCTCTTGGGCTACTGTTTACAGAGGAAGATCAAAGTCATTCTGACGAAGGAAATCAATCCTAGCAGATACCGCAGTAGTTTTGTTTCCTTCAAAAAAGGCTGACTAAACACTATTACACACATTATATGCGATGTTTTCCTTGTGATGTGATCCTGTCTATTTGGAATTTCTCCAGGACCAATCGCGTTAACCTTCAAGAACGTCTTAACCAGAATATCCTATCTACCTCAAACTCTTCTTTACAAAAAAGAACCTAAAGGAAGGCGGGTGCAAGCAGAAACAATAAATTAACAGGAAAATCATGTTATTGACACGATGCAGAACTACGGCAACAGGATTCCAAGATGGGTTGTAGAGAACGATCCGTCATGGGAGAAGTCAATAGATTCCTCACTTGGGATACTAAAGTGGATCAAAAAAGGGACGGGCATTCAGGCGATCTGCCGCCCGACCAGTATGTTCTGCGACATAGTAGGTCAGACCGATCAGGCAGGCCTGTCTGATATCTTTTCCATCATGCAAACGCATAGGCTTCAGGCCGCGGAAGCTTCAGGCGTTAACGATATCAGAAAATACTTGACAAGCAAGTACCTGAATCCCGACATAAATGGGCCGCGCTTTGACCTGAGAAAGTTCCATAGAGCCTAGACTTTTTCCCGATGCATATTTTTTGAAATTCTATAACCCACGGGATCACAACAAGCTCCAGCGCCCTCATACGCCGATTTGAGATTTTACGTACAATGCCTCTGTCAACACGAACAAACCCGCAACCACATAGCCGTTACAACTTTTTTCCCGATGGCCTCCGCCTCAACAATTGCTCTATCGCATAACTAACTAACCCCTGCGTATCTAATCGACTCCTGACTACAACTTCATTCCCAGAACATGTTGTACAGCGACGCTTTTAGGAACATCTCCTTTGCCCTGTTCTGATAGCTCATTGCCATCACACAGACATATTCACCAAACAACATATCCTCTTTTTTCTTCGTGGCAGAAAATAGAACACGGATTCTGCAGTCCACCGGTGACCATAGCTTACGTTATACATTTCCACCTGTCAAAATCAGACACAGATGATGCTGATGCTGCTGCAATACTGACAGTCTCCTTGGATAGCAGCAGAGCCGTGCGATTTGCCAGACGAATTCTTCTTTAGCCTGATTGCAGCTTCAATACCGCGGTCAGAAAGATAACGGAAACTCTC
>DATLXY010000146.1:0-4799 GCA_035575335.1 Nitrososphaera sp.
ACCGTACAGCAGCACTCCCTTTGGCGCTTCGATTCCGAGCTTTTCAAATATCTCCGGGTGCCTGAGCGGAAGCTCTATCATCTCGCGCACTTTTTGGATCTCTTCTTTGAGCCCTCCGATGTCTTCGTACGTTACCTGAGGCACGCCTCTCAGAGTCTCGCCCTTCTCAGCGATATGGAATATTGTCTTCTGTGTTACCAGAACTGCATCGGCAGCAGGTGTCACGCCGATCACCTGGAACGTCAGCCTACCGCCAAAGTATGGAACCATTACGTTGTCACCCTTGATCAGAGGAACGCTTTCCAGCGCGTCTGCAAGGTAGCGCTCATCAATCGGTGGTATAGCTTCTAGCGGGGCGACGATCACCTTTTCCGCAGGAACTGCCTTAATCTTCTTTACAATAACGGTATCGCCAATCGCGATGCCAGCATTATTCCTGACAAGTCCGTCAACACGGATTATTCCCTTGCCCTCATCGGATGGATAAAGTGGCAAGCACTTGGCAACTGTCCTACGCTTGCCTCTAATTTCTATAACGTCCCCAGTCGACGCTCCCAGTGAATCCATCGAGTCATAGTCAATTCTGGCTACACCTCGACCGACATCTCTGGTATATGCCTCAAGTACCTTTAGGGATAAGGTATTCTGGCTCACAGTAACACCTGAACATTACTGCTCTTTATACCTTTATTATCTTTCGCCTACATTCTCCAACAGCAAACCTACATCTTTGCATACAAAACCCAAAAAAATTCTAAAAATTTATCCTCTAAACAGTTATAACTTTCCGTCTGAGTTCAACTATTGAATGAGCAAACAGGATAATAAGCCGATGTTGCCCGGAGGTCATATCGCTTCTATTGAAGAATTCGAGGGCGGCAAGAATACTTTTCTGGCTTCAGATGGAACGGTTCGCTCCGCAACGATTGGAACCAAGGTTTACGACCTTAAACGTAGAATTGTCAAGATCGAACCAAAGCACCCTCCCATCCTTCCAAAGGTGGGTGACATAGTTGTTGGATATGTGGAGATGATGTTCAGCACGATGGTGTCGATCAAGATTCTGTATATCAACGACAAGTGGTCGGACGCCGGATTTTCGGCCATAGCTTCTGCAAAGCTTGGTAGCCGTGCCGAGATGGAGAGAAGGGGAGACAAACGTGCCACGTTCCGAAATGGCGACATTGTAAGGGGCAGGGTCATAAGCCTCCTCAATTCGACCATCCATCTCACGCTTGCAGAGAAGGAATTCGGGTTGCTCTACACCCTTTGTTACATGTGTGGAGGGGACACGGTTCGCACGAACGAAAACACCATCAAGTGCGTCGAATGCGGCATGGTTGAGATTCGCAAGCTGGCGCATGACTACGGAAAAGAATCGTTCCGGCTGATACAAAAAGCAGGCAAGTAGTGGTCATGCCAAAGGTCGCCTTTCAGGGTGAACGCGGGGCATTCGGTGAAATGGCGGCAATCCAGTATTTCACCGAGGCGACTCTCGTACCAAAAAAGTCCTTTCAAGAAGTCTTTGACGCCGGTAGCAACGGCGAAGTGGAATACATCGTCGTGCCGGTGGAGAACTCGATTGAAGGAAGCGTAAACGAGATCTACGACCTGCTGTTGCAGACAAAGATGAGCGTCATAGGTGAGGTGTACCAGAGGGTCAGGCACTGCCTTATCGCAAATAGAGGTGCAAAGAAGATCAGGTTTGTGCATTCGCACCCCCAAGCCCTAGCACAGTGCAGGGGCTACCTACAAAAGAGAAAGCTCGAGCCGGTGCCTGTCTATGACACTGCCGGCGCGGTGAAAATGATAAAGGAAAAGAAGATGCTCGATTCAGCGGCCATTGCCAGCAAGAGGGCTGCCGAGCTCTATGACATGGAAATTCTTGATGAAGGAATCGAAGACAGGAAAAACAACTATACCAGATTTCTGGTACTGTCTGCCAAAAAGACACGGAGTCCCAAGGGCTGCAATTACAAGACATCCATCATATTTTCAGTTAAGCATGTCCCGGGCGCCCTCTTTGGGATAGTGAAGGAGTTTGCCGTCCGCAAGATAAACCTGACCAAGATAGAATCGCGGCCGACAAAAGAAACTCCGTGGGAGTACAACTTTTACGTGGACTTTGAAGGCCACACACACGATAAGGTAGTGAGGGAGGCTCTCACCGCGATAAAGACAAAGACTTCGTACATTAAGATACTGGGTTCTTACAAGAAAGCAGAGTTCTGCTAGCCCCGAATCAGACAAGTGCTGCTTGATCGCCCTGAACAGATCTTGTGCGAGGTCCCCCCTAAGGTAATTCGATGGTATCTTCGTCTTCCTCTTTAATTCAGGTTTTTGCTGCCAGGGACAAGAGGTGTGTGTTTTGTCGCAGTCAGTATATACCAGATGTACATACTGGCTGCGGCATTAGGATGCCCAGGTCGTCTTATCGTTTGCCATCCCCGGCGGCTCGCAAAGATTCGCGTCGTTTGATTTCAATGATCAATGAAGCGTATTTATGAATGACTCACACGTTGTGAGTAACTTTAAATTTTGCATTGTTGAAATATTATGCAGTACATCTCGGGCAGACGAGCAGCTGCCAAACTATCTTCTAGGTGTTGTCTATATGCGAGCAGAGGAGAAGAGAATGTCCTGTGGTCAGGAGAAGAAAAATGTGGTATTACAGTCATTAAGAAACTGGTATATCCAGGATCCCTTATGGCACCGGACCCCAGAAATGGGGGTCGAAGGACTAATCGGCACGATCCAATCCAAGAGACAATTACGGAAAGCGATCAAGAGCGAGTTAAAGAAAAGGCTGGCGATCTATAGAAGTCACACTAGAACGGGAATTCATGAGATGGTGTCGCGATGTTAGGTGGAGGCGAACCGACACAGCACATATTTTCTGGTGAAAATCATAGCCATAACTGAAGCGATGGCAACGAGATCCCCCCCAACCCGCACAAGGTGCTGCCGGCGGGTCAGAGTTACAAGGCAGGAGGTTCGCTCCCGTTGGAAATGCCCGGCTCAGACATAACTGCACTGACTTTATCGTCCGCGGCTTTAACATTGCAACAATGCCGTTTCAGTCACGGCGCCTGCTGGGCGCACTGCACGTATGGGAGGTAGAGATGCTGTTACCACGGAGGCCGTATTCATAGGAGCGATTCTCTATAGGATGAATTCTGATCCATCGGCCGCATGGTGCCGCATGACCACCAGAAAAGAGCAGAAATACAGATGGAATTCCTGAGAGGGGTGGATTGCTGCAGTTGAACGTTCTGCCAAAGCAATCAAGATCTTGATAGCATAATAAAAAATAAATACGAGGTCACACACATTATGTGACTAACAGGAGGAGTTGTACATGGAAAAATTATGCAGATCATGTGGGTCTGAACTTGCGGTTGTCGAGTTATGCGAAGGGTGTAGTGAACCGGTACGGTGGGTATGCAGTGCATGTCAGGCGGTGAAAGACTCGCCACATCTGCACAGCGTCATCGTAGAGTATGTTCAAGCGCGATAAAAGAAGGTTGTAGCAGGAGACCCGAGCGACTATCAGCTGCAAATTTTTTTATGCATTCTCAACACGGCCCCAGAGAGCAAAGAAATTGGTTGATAAAGACCCGAGCATACAGCAACGGCGCAAACGCCGAAGCGACCACTCAGGAAGCTCTCCAAGGCCGTATTACAATATTGCCATGACTAAAATTTAATTTTTCCGGGTGAGAGATTAGGGAAATAGATGAACCCATTTCCGGCAATAATCAGATAATTTGAGGTCTCTTTCCTCCCCGCTGTCAGTTTTTATCACTATGTGCCGTTCATTTCCATACGTGTGAAAGTCTATTACTACTCCCTCTACACCATCGCTGCACCTGATTCTATCACCAACGCATATTGCAGCCAAGTTCATCGCCACCCTGCATAGCTGAGTAGTCATCCACGGGATTTATTACTTACCCAAATTATGTGAGTAATATTAATTACCTGTCAGAGAATACATACAGGCATGTATTCTCGGGTGATGTAATTTTGATCGCTTCAATGGGTCATAATTATTCAAATAGAGATCAGCTGGAAACTCGGATCTTGAGAGTAATTGGCGAATCAACTGTCGCTGATAACAGATTGATATTGAAAGATGATTTATGTGCACTTGGACTGAAGGATGAACTCAGTATCAGGATGTGGTTGCTCACGTTGCAGGGCAAAGGCCTTGTCAAGATGACAGAATCGGGGTATGTTCTGACTGGAAGAGGCAAGGCAAGAATACAAAATAACACATAAATAGTCCTGTTACACACTCGATGTTAGTAACATAGGTGAACAATCTATGTCTGCACAACAAGTTCCAATTGTTCTTCTAAAAGAGGGTACAACCGAGACAAAGGGCAGCCAGGCACAGAGAAACAACATCACTGCAGCAAAGACAATAGCCGAAATAGTCAGGACATCGCTGGGACCCAGGGGGATGGACAAGATGCTCGTTGACACTCTTGGCGACGTCACCATCACCAACGACGGCGCCACCATTTTGAAAGAGATCGACGTGCAGCATCCAGCCGCAAAGATGATGGTTGAGATAAGCAAGGCCACTGACAATGAAGTGGGTGACGGCACCACCTCCACCGTCGTCCTTGCGGGTGCGCTGCTTGAGAAGGCAGAGGAGCTTATCACAAAGAACGTCCACCCCACCGTAGTTGTCGAGGGGTTTAAGAAAGCATCTCACAAGGCAATTGAGACTCTGCGCGAGATCGCCACAAAGGTTGACCCTACCGACAAGGCATTCCTGACCAAGATCGCAA
>DATLXY010000147.1:0-2492 GCA_035575335.1 Nitrososphaera sp.
ACAGTCTCAACAACCGACATTACCGTGAACTAGACAGGTAGGGGAATCCCCCCTTTTCTTTCGTTTTTTGTTTTCTATATGTCTCAGGTCCAAGAAATTAAACCTTTTAAAAAGTCTGAAATTTCCAATTATCTTGTCATAACGTCCCTTCTTGTTATCATGATCATTTTCCTCTCGCTTTCGTCCCAGTTTCTTGCAGCCTTTGCCACAACCGGGACTGCAGCAGCGCCCATCACCCTCAGAACTACTCATAAGATATATGTCCCCGGAGAAACACTCGAAGTGTTTGGTACAGCAGAACCAAACAGCATTCTCGTGGCCCGCCTGTACGATCCCGCGGGACTGGCAATAAGGATAGAGAATGTTAAAGTGGACAGGGAGGGCTCGTACAGGGCGAGCATATTTGTCTGGCCAGAGCCTTCTAGACACCTTGTCTTTGGGACCTATATTGTCGAGGTTCTATCTTCTGTGGAAGGAGTCGAGCCTGTGCGAACTGAAGTGACCTTCGCAGGGGGCTTCGGACAAGGCCTTGATCCTTCACAAAGCCATATACTGGGAATAAAGCTTGATGCCCCCAGCCAAGTCACAATAAACTCACCATTCCGGATATTCGTCCAAGTTACCTTTGATGGGGCACTGGTTGAAGCCATTGATGATCAGGCCGTAATAGACCTTCTTGGAACTTCTCACATACATTCAACAAATTCTACTATCACGCTGAACGACAAGTTCCGACAGCTGCATCCCGGTCTCTATTATGCTGATATCATTCTTCAAAATGAAGATACCTATGTCATACACGCAACCGCATTTTACAGAGGATTTCTCTCACACGATACCAGGCTCATAGCGGCAAGCGCCAGCAGTATTGGAACTATTCAGGACTCTATCAAGAAGCTAAACACAGAGGTTGACAAGCTGAGCACGGGAGTCAATGCTACGACTAGAGATCTGGAGCGATTGCATGAAGGTCTCCGCGAAACCCAAGCTGCACTGAACGATACGAAAGCCTCGATAACAAATTCGGTCAACGAGGCAAAGGCCTCTATAGGCGACCAAATAAATCTGGCGCGGCAGGCATCAGACCAGATAAATGCGATTATCCTGCCAGTGCTCGCACTTATTTCAGTGATTATTGCTCTTCAGATCTCGCTATTTGCCAGAATCAGAGCTTCGTACCGGTAAAAGACCATTTCTACTCAATATCCAGTCGATCAAGCTCCCTCCTTGGTATGCACTTCTAACGGGCTGTGACTGTTCAGCCTGGGTGACCACCGTCTCTGCTAGAGTCGAGTTAGTCCTGTACACCAAGATCGCTGAATTGATATATACCTCGGTTTGTGGAGTAGTGCGTGTACCGTTATCCACAGTATACTGGTTAGTGCCTATGATGATCCGCACGGATTCCGCATCGCGGTATCTCTCAGGTATATCGATAGCGAAATATCCGTCTTTTACTCTACCTGCTATCTGCCAGTCACTTGCAAAGCCATTATCGAATATGAACCGGACATGAACAACCTGCTCCCCATCGTATATGTCCAACCTTGTGCCACTTGCATCTGCTATGTATCCTTCGAGCCTATCTGCTGTTTCATTCTGTATCATTATCTGTGGGTTTATCAGACCATATGTCCTTCGTCTGTTCTCATCCCACAGCCACCTATCGATGTGATACTTCCAGTGTTCCTCCTCTGTAATTAGCGCGGCATGTACGACTCTAATACCTGCAGCCAGTAGCAGAGATCCAAGAAGCATAGCCATTGTTGCAATTGAAGCTGCAATTACGACCCGATCCTTCTTTCCGATCACATGAAGGCCAGTCACCGGCTGTTTAACCGTTTTTGCTCAGAATCTTACAATTCCGCCGCAGCGTAGAATTAAAGTGTGAAAATTACCTGGGCCTGACCGATGATCTGCTCATATATAATAAGCAAAGAAGAACCGGCTCAGTAGTAACCATGCCGCAATTCGTTGATTTAAACAAGCAATGTGAATGATGTCTAAATGAATGATGTCTAAATTTTGATGGCAATAAACACCATTATTTGGTTCTGAAATCGAGTGGAATTAGCGATTTTAAGATGGTTTCTGCTGAGCCAGAAGAAACCTAAAGATTAAAAGTGGCTTGATCCGTTCCTTTTGTCTATATATAAGAAAAGAGGAGAAAAGGGGTAGCAAGTGAGACACCATGGTTAACAATAATGAGCTTTTAGAGCTGGTTAAAAGGGCGCGTGCGGCAAAGACCGAGCGCAAGTTCACCCAGTCTGCAGAATTGACACTTGTTCTCAAGGATATAGACGTAAAGAAGGGATTCAACCTCAACGAGGTGGTGACCTTGCCCCACAAGTCGAGCAAGATCCCAAAGGTTTGCGTAGTGGGGACAGGCGACCTGGTCACCCGGGCCCGGAAAGCCGGCATCGACACAGTGATGGAGCCCGCCGAGCTTGATAGATTGGGCACCAACAAGCGCGAGGCACGCAAGGTGGTAA
>DATLXY010000148.1:0-2143 GCA_035575335.1 Nitrososphaera sp.
AGGCACGCTTGACTTGCGCCAAGTATATGCGCGACCAGAAATTGACGAGCTTTCTATCGTCTTGTCCGAGGGTGGTGCACTCGAAAATCTCTTTAGCTCCCCCATTCAGAGTACGGAAATTCCCGAACGCTGGCTCCCACAGATTGGTTTCTTCATTCGCGCCCAATCCCCCACAGATATCAGGGTAGTGGAAGAGGCAGTAAACCGAAGCCGTGCTGTCATTCACTGTAAGCTCAACCCACCAGAAGCGCTCTCTGAACCGAAGATATATGCTGAACATTTGAGCCAAGCAACGAAACTCGTTCAGCGTCTCGTTAAGCACGCATTCCGCAGGGCTATACGTTCACTTGATAAGGAATTGCGGGAGAGGCTCAGCGCAGTCGAGAATTACCAACTTGAGGTATTTGCCTTTTCTGAAGGCTCCTTCACCTTACACATGCAATCAGCCATGCCCGCTGACCTCGTTGGCTACGCAGAGATAACAAAGGCATTGGAGGTCATCGACCGGGTTACATCGCTAGCTGGCGCACCCGGTTCCACCGTGGAGGAAGTGTCACAGCTTGGTGGCCACTTCGCAACCGCTTACAAAGACCTACTCAAATTCATCACTGAAACAGAGACTCACTTAGAGTACGAATGGGCAAGTCCTGACAGAGCAAGAAGCGTCAAGCACGCAATCTCCAGTGCCCAAGCAAAACCATTGTACGACGCTCTAGTAGAGAGAAGCGAGCTTGAAGCTGAGCCTGTCACTCTGATTGGCAAGCTGACCAAGGTAGACGAGAAATTGAGAACGTGGCGTCTAGTTGCAGAAGCTGATGCAAAAGAATACAACGGAATATCCGACATAGATTTGGCGGGTTTGGTCATCGAGACTCAGCGATACGAATTCATCTGTGAAGAGCGCCTTGAGGAAGAGCGGGGCACGGGCAAAGAATTCACCAAGCTACACCTTGTTTCGTTTCGGCCCATAACGTAGTACGGTATCTGGAACTGGCGCCACTGCGGCTAACAAGCAAAAAACCGACGCTCCCTTTGTTGATATGGCTCAGTTGAAGCTCAGGAATGAAATAATTGTGGTCGCTCAATGCATTTTGCCGCGGGTTGGTATTGCGCCTACGGGCGCAAGTAATGAGTTGTTGATAGCGCCCTTCGGCGCATCGTTCGATAGCGGCAACAAGCACTGCGGTGTTTTGCTAAACGTTATGTGCAACAGTCTTTGGGGTTATCAGGATTCTCCTTGAGCCAATTCCGGGTTCACTTTTGGAGAGTTTACCAGAGACGAAGCAACCACCATTTACAACAAAAGGAGGTACAATGCGGCTACCATGGAACGCAAAGCACCGTACAGAATATCTTCTGGTCTTGTTTCTGCGAGCCTGCTTCAACCTATCTACAGGATGCAAGACTTTCATGAATTCATTTAGACAAGCGGCTGGTGGAGGTTTCACGATGTCAAGGTGGAACCATTGACTGATAACAAGTACGCCCCGAGCGACTCAGTCCAGGTCTTGGAAACATCTCAGATACAAACGCCATATCTCAAACTGGCTAACATAAGTGTCTTCGAAGAATTTGTAGAGCGATCTCCAATGTCTGGTATCCTCACGATAGTCTATACTTCGACGCATCCAAGAAGGATCGATACTTGGAAGATGATAGCATCCCGGAAGCGAAAAAGATCGGAGCTGATGCAATAGTTATTATCATTGCAAACTATTCTGTCAATTATTCCAGCGGGCCCATCAAAGAGAATCCCTTCAAAATCGAGAAGGAGATTCAAGAAATTGTAGAGTCCAATCTGGGCTCGCTTTTTGGATTGCAGCTTGTCCGAGGCGAGTTGTCATTGAATGGACTGCGTCGGACGCGGATTTAAGTTTCATAGTCACCGGCCTCGAGCGTCTGTCTAGTCTATCACACTCTTCGCGCAATTTCTAGCCTCGTCTCCCCGTAACTTCCCGCCTTTTGCGTGCGTATCTGCCGGGTCATCAGGGAAACTTTCCACTCACACCAGAAAATTGAGTATGCTCCGATGTCAACCGATTGAAGCCCGGGCGCGTCAAAGGAGATGAAGACCCAATCCGGAAAAGGTATGTCGGCTGCCGGCGAGTTTGGATCGCCGAACGGGATGTCGCTCGCGTCCGAG
>DATLXY010000149.1:0-10152 GCA_035575335.1 Nitrososphaera sp.
CTGCCGTCAGAAACATCCTCTCCTCATTTGTTACTTTCATCGAGACTATCTTCTTTGTCCTTGTGTCGACAGCCACGTGCATCTTGATAAAGCCTCTCCTCTTCTTCTTCCATTTATCGCGTATATACTCGCCGCGGTTGGTCACCTTTATGCCGGTGGAGTCAACAACCGCTATTGTTACGACGTCTTTTTCTGGATTTATCTTCGGGTTCAGGACTACTACCTTTCTTTACCCTTGTCACCCTCCACCATATCGTCGTGTAGTCCGGCACCATTCTTAGCTGCTCTACGTGTTCTGACATTACCCTGAGGAATCCTTCCAGCTGCCTGTACGGAAGAAGCAGGTATGCGTGTACGGTGGCGAGCAGAGATATCAAGGAACTCGGATAGCGGTATTTGGCGCCTTCCCCTCCTTCGTTCATTTTCTTTAATTCTGCCCGCCAGTTCCCCAAACCCCATGTAGATTGACATGCTGACATCGCCTTCTACCTTCTTGCGCGGTAGGCCGTACAATGAATCCACGAGCAAGCTCGTAGACACGAGCTCCAACGCAATTGGGTTTGACGCGAACCGCAGCAGTTGGCAGGACGGCGAACTGAAGAAGACGAACTAGGGCAAACGGGGGATGTTGGCGTGCACACATGTGTATGACAGTAGAAGCCTTTCAAGAACCCATGATAAGTGCAGGCACATTATCTGCATCTGGGCGAAAAAAGAGCGAATTGTCTGGCGAACCTTGGACCGTTAACCACTAACTCTATTGCTGCACCGGAATGAACTTGGAAGTTGAAGGTCAACAGCGCCAGTGGGCCAAACACATAGATTTGAATCACCAAGTGTGGTGCAGGTGCGAGTCTACATGAATGTGATCAGTGCTGCCTTGAGGATGACGCTGTGCTCATGGAAAGATGCGTACTTCGGCAAGCTATCGCAAGATGTGGAGTATAGGCGTGTGTCTCTTGAAACGTCCTCCGTCCAACATGTTTCTCGGGGCAAATTGTAACAAAGATGTAGCAGGTCTTAGGATTTCTTCAAAGGATCATTCTCCCGGATCTGCATACAACAATTATCTCGATAGTTTGAAAAATTGACTTATTCTACCTGCTTCACATCAGATCGATTTTGTCATCGTGGAGAACGGCGAACCCGCCCATCATTATCTGAATGTGTATGCATGTATGTATGGACGCGTATGCTAGCTTAGACACTTTGCCAACAACCTTTGCTGGTTAGGTAAAAGACAAGAGGTAGTCAAAATGGCGGGCTTCAGATATTTTTCCTCCCCTGTAGAGGCGTTTTCTCGCATTTTTCGTGTGTGTGGATTGACAGTGTACCTCAGCTAACTCCCGTTCACGTCTTTCTTCATTGGCTCACTGTGGCCTTATTGTTCTTGGTGACCAATCGAATCCGCATCGCACAGCACCCATTATCTCGGAATCTTCGCTTCGGGGCACGAACGTCACCACAGCGGTCGCTCAAGATAGGCGATGATGATCGTGTTATGAGCCGACCTAAGAAAATGCAGGTGGGGATTCACCCACGCGCGTGTGAAGGCCTAGGCCTGTTCGCCGGTATATTGCAAAAAATCTTCTGAGGAATGATCAGCTGGCAACTGCTGTGGCGCCCTTGCTTTCCGTCAGGTCTGCCGATGCATTGGTGATTTCAGCGCTGTCAGAACCCGGCTCTTCGACTATTAGTGTTGCTCTCATTTGGTAGTGAGAGAACCCGCAATACTCTCTGCATTGAATAAGGTATTCGCCTGCTTGGTCAGGAACGAGCCAGACCGTGTTGACCCTGCCAGGTACTGCATCGATCATTGTTGTAAAGTCGGGTATATTGAATGCATGTATCACGTCGAGGGATGTTACCTCAAATCTGTAGGGTTTGCCTCGTTCCAAGTGGAGTGTGCCTACCTCTCTCGTTCCGTCTTCATGTTCAAAAGTCCACAACCACTGCTGCCCGGTCACCCTAATTACTTCAGCATCCTCTGGTGCGTGCTCCAAAATCCTTTCAACGTTCCATGCGTCAGCGCCAATATAGACGAGCGTAGCTATAACAACACCGACATACACCCATTCCATAGTTGAATGGCCCATTTAGTGGTACGCGCCTCCTGTCTTTGCCGGGGTTATGTCTCCCCTGTTCTTTGGATGCGACTCTCTGAACCGCCACACGACATAGAATATAGTTCCCATGACCACTGCACCGATCACAAAAGCGATCACCATGTCCCTGTAGAACAGGGACCATATCTCTACCCTGTGCAGTATGTACTGCTCGGTTGATTCTTGCGCAAATGCAGAATCAACGCTCAGAAGAGTTGCGGCCACAACAGGAATCAGGAGTAAAACTATCGCGGAATTCGAAGGCAATCTATATCCCGTCCCCTTTTTCTGCTATCAGTCACTTTTCCAATGTTATTTAATGTTTCGGCTTACTCGTTTGCGTACCGGTGCATCGCCATAACGTTTACTCCAGAAAGCGAAAGAATCTTGCTCTCGTGCTTGAACAGCGTGAGCGATGCATTGCGTATATGCCACTTGTACAGTGCCTCAGCATTAAGGCCAAGTACCGTAGCAATCGCAGCCTTGATCGGGTCAAGGTGCGTAACCATCAAAACATTGTCGTCTTCATGTCTTTCCAAGACATCGTCAAGCAGGCTCTTTACTCGTTGTTTGACAGACGAAAAAGGCTCGACCCCAAAGCTGTCCAGAACGGGGTCGTGCTCCGAGTAGAATCTGAAAAAAAGATCACCGTATTTCTTGGTCACTTCTTCGTAGTTCATGCCTACAAGTTTGCCCAGCTCTATTTCGTATAGCCGCTCGTCAATTTCATAGTCCATGCCGAGTATATCTCCGACTATCTGTGCTGTTTCCGTCGTTCTTATCACAGGTGATGCATAGATCTTGTCGATCACGATATTTTTCAGCTGCTTCGCCGTATCAATAACCTGCATCCTGCCCTGATCCGTGAGGTGCGACTCTATATGCCTCCCCACCAGTGTTCTGGTCACGTTATTTTCGGCCTGACCGTGCCGCATGAATATCACTAGGGGCAATTGCGAAACCTTTGCACCTCAGATCACTTAATAATTTTTTAGCTATATTTGTCATAGCAGAACTGACCTCATTCTATTGTATATGTGTGTGTAAAAAACATCGTTTGGCATAATTGAAGCTCGGAGTAAGTTCCGGCGACTCTACACGCTACCGCCAGAGCAGCGATGGGCTTGAAAAC
The DNA here is from genome assembly GCA_035575335.1 of Nitrososphaera sp. Classification (GTDB taxonomy): domain Archaea; phylum Thermoproteota; class Nitrososphaeria; order Nitrososphaerales; family Nitrososphaeraceae; genus Nitrososphaera. The sequence continues at coordinate 3,238 of DATLXY010000149.1, forward strand.
TCCGTAAGAAAAGGGGAGGTGTAACCACTGGCTAGTTGGCATCAAGCAGCTACGTGATCAGGTGTACCGAGCTGCGAGCTATGTCACTCGACGCATTCAAACCAGCATCGAGTTTAAGACCACATTGTTTTCATTTGTCTGAGGACTTTCCTGTTGGCTTTATTCTCATGTACGTATCTATTGTATCTCTGAGAATAGCCCCTAGGATCGACTTTTATAACCATCTTGCCAACACTTGCAGCCACGTACCTCAGCAGGTTGGTGGTTGTCCGGCTTCCTAGTAGCGTCTTGCTGATCTCCTTTTCTGTTCTTGATTTTCTTTGTCATACTGCAAGAAAAATGATAGGACAGGCTGACGACCAGCCGGGCCGGCAGATGAACAGGAATGCAACATTAATATCGTGAATATACGTGGGTGGCACTGTATATGCGGATAGGCATTGTGGGTGGCACTGGCGGAATGGGCGAAGGCTTTGCACTCCGTTGGTGTAAGAAACACGACGTAATTATTGGGTCTAGGGATGCGCAGAAGGCCAAGGAGGCTGCAGAGAAATATAGCCAGGCAGCCAAGGCGGCGTTTGGGACAATCGCGGGCAGCATAACGGGGGACGACAACATTTCCCTTGGAAAAGATGTGGACGTCCTGATCCTTTCAATCCCTTACGAGTCTATTGACGACACATGCAGTAAACTGTCTGGCAAGATCCTAGATGATTGTGTAATAGTCTCTCCGATAGTACCCATGACAAGAACCGACGCAGGCTTTGCCTATCTACCATTCGAGCAAGGTAAGAAGCAAGCCGCCGAAATGGTGGCTGACCTGCTGCCCCCAAGGTCTAGGGTGGTCTCTGCTTTTCATACCATATCGGAAGTGAAACTGAAGAACGCAGACCAGAATGTTGACGCTGACACGTTTATCTGTGGCGACGATCCGGCTGCCATCGCAAAATTGACAGAACTCATTTCAGAGATATCGGGCTTGCGCCCAGTGTACTTGGGTCCACTATCCTTCACGTATCAAGCCGAAATACTCACCCCAATGCTATTGAATGCAGCAAAGCGAAACAAGATGAAAAACCCCGGCGTGAAGCTGGTCTGAACACAAGCGTCAACGCAAACATTATCAGCAATACCTTCGCCTACAACAATGCTAGAGCATGAGGTGGAAGGAAGAGACCAGTGGCGGCTTGAGGAGGGGAAGAAACTGGATGTCCGCGATGGGCGTCCTGTTCTTGGTAAGCGCCACGATCATCCTTATCAGAAACTTTGTTCTCTTTTACATCGATCATTCTGCCGGGTTGGTAGGCGACCCCGGTCAGCTATTTCTTGACAATTTCATCAACAATCAAGTAACGAATGAAAAATTCGCAATCGCCATGTTTGCCATAGGAGGCTTCTTGCTCTACTGGGGCTTTTTCAGGAAAAAAGAAGATTATGGGCCGCCGGACGAATACGAGTGGCGACGGATGAACCGCTAGGGGATTTAAATCTAATATTTTATAAATTTCAAATTGAAATATAGCAGGATTTATAGCAAAATTAGAAGCAATTACAATACGAGACCAAGTAGACGCATAATTAGCAAAGTTAATGTCAGGGAGGGTACACTAGATAAGCAAGAACCAGAACAAGAGGCATAACGATGAGCAAAAAGGCAAAGGTGAAAGGCAGACCTGCAATCAAGCTTAGAGGAAAGTTGCGAGCCAAGAAGATAACTACAGCCAAGCGGAAGCCATTAACAAAGCCTAAAGCAAAGACCCGAACAAAGTCGGGAAGCGCTGGCAAGAAGATAATCAGAATAATGGGTCATGGTCAGTTCTCCGTGGATGCGCGGACGCTGAAAAAGCTCAGTGTCGTCAATAATCAAATTGTCGAGCTCGTAAGCGCAGAACGTTCTGACGACATTGAATTTAGGAAGAAACTGACAGAGCTAAATGACATAGTAGTGAAGAATGGCAAGCGTGTAGACTCCCATGAAATAATCAAATCAGATATTATTTTGCCAAGTGCGGACCTGTCGATAGACGAAGCCAAGAAGCTTTTCAGAGGAGAAGGAGTAATTCCTGGAGCATAGTCCAACTCATTTTTCAAGTCCTGATACGAGCTCCAGCTGAAGGTTCTTCCAAATTGACTGCTACCGCCACTCGCCAGCAAATCAAATTATAGCCAATGATTTGTAAGACGACTCTCCAATTGCTTTCTGCTGTCGATCTACACTTACACTCGGAAAAAAGCGGGCAAGTGGTTACCTCTATCAAGGCGGGTCGCGACCCCGCTCTTTTGAGGCCTCAGTCATCGAGTATCATGGTCTGCCACAGCTCAGCTTTGAATTTGGCGCTTGTTTAGATAAAGAATTGATAAGTACCTGTTGTTAGTTTCTAACAAGTCGCCGCTTAACATCGTGTTTGGTTCTTCTCAACAATGACAAAGTCTGAAAGCCAATACTGTGGACTTTCATAGTCCATGGCAATATTGCTAGGGGCGTTATTGTCAGCCGCAATCGTGACAGACGATGCATATTGGTTCCACACCTTTGGCGGCGAATATGTCGTAAAGATCATCCCGAATTCATCCCAGTTTGATAGCCTTTACCATTTCTATCCACGATCGCAGTACCTTCACATACCGGGGTCGCATGGTTGAATGGTGACGCTGCGCAACCACACACACTAACGAGTGACGCTCCTAGATCGGCAGATTCTGGTGACCTGTTCAATTCTGGGGATAATGCCCTACCAGGACTTCTTTCATTATGAATTCAATGAGGCAGAGGACTTTCAATACTACTGTATGATTCATCCATGGAGAACTGGAATGCTCCATGTAAACGGTGACATCGTGACTGGCAACAACTTTGAGTTCCCACCGGAACGGGGAATGTTTAAAGTATATCAGAGTTTGACAGGAACCTGCTGAAATTCAAGCCAACCGCGGTTGTGCTGGAAGAAAATACACCTGCAAGCTATTACATTGCAAACTTCAATGAATGCACAGGGCAGACTGTCTACAGCGGATACTTCCTATCGACAAACAACTTCCAGATTGAGCTGATTTCAGGAACCTTTAACCAGACAACCAAGTATTGACCTGACAGGGCATCAACAATCAGGTCGACACCAGGCGCTTTCCACGTGCAGGATGACTTTATCGTGCCAAGAACATATCGGATTAGTGTTGCAGTAACAGCAGTGAATGGTCAGCCACTGACAAACCTGTCTCCTGAACAATTCGAGTTCCAGATAACGCAATAAGCGTGACTGTTGCAGGAAGACATCTTGCACACTTTTTTCGTTGACCATCTAAAAGAAGTGGCGGTATCTTCCAAGTGTACTGTCCCCACTCCAGACTGGCGTGTTATCAGGTTAGCGAGCTTGACATTATTTTACTTCAAATTCTTGATAATGACAATCGACTGGTTAGCATATAGCTAACCTATTGGAAGTCATAGTTTGTTGGGGATCCAGACCAGCCGAAGGATTACGGCTACATCAAGAATCAGCCGCTCTTCTTTTTGGCATTCTATGCATCTACTAGGAAGCACCCCGGGGCGTTGCAGCTGCGTCAACAACTACAGGAGGTCAAGAAGAATATGACAAGTTGAATGACGCAATCGATATCAAGAAAAAGGACAATGGTGCGGAAAATCAGAGTACTCTGCCTGCCCCCAGTGGTCTTCGAATGCCTAATGGTTACAAACCCAGGCCGTATCCACCAGACTTATGAGGATTATCTTTGGATATGAATCGTCGCGAAAGAACACGCGGGAGGAGACATAACATTTTATCTTGGTCAGATTGCCAAGTATATGTCTAGCTTGAAAGTATCTGACAGGACACATGGTGTCGAGTACGCAATACGCGATATTGCGGCCTACGCGCGAAAGTATAAGGAATCTGGCAAGGAGATAATCTACCTCAACATAGGCGACCCTGTCAGGTTCGACTTCAGGACTCCAGACCATATCAAGAAGGCCCTTATCGACGCGGTCATGCGCGACGAGAACTATTACACCGAGTCTGAGGGACTGCCAGAGCTCCGTCAGGCCATCGTAGAGAAGGAATCCGAGAAAGGGCTCTATGTGACACAAGAGGATGTCATTGTCACAAACGGCGTTTCCGAAGGGCTTGACATGACCATGGCTTCCATAGTGGACCCAAACAGCGAAGTGCTCATGCCCTGTCCCTACTATCCCCCATATTCGTCGTATGCCAAGTTCTATGGCGGTAAGCCAGTCGAATTCAAGCTACACCCTGACGGCAGGCCTGACCTAGAGGATCTGAGGTCAAAGATTACACGAAGATCGCGGGCTCTGTGTATTATTAGCCCGAATAACCCCACTGGCGAGGTATTTGACAGAAAGAGCCTGCAGCAGCTCGTAGACATTGCCACAGAGCATGACCTGTATGTCATTTGCGATGAGATATATGACAAGATCGTTTTTGATTCTGAGTTCACAGGCATCGGCAAGGTGGCCAAGGATGCCCCTGTGATTCTGCTCAACGGCTTTTCAAAGGCATACCTGATGAGCGGGTGGCGCTGTGGCTATATCGCTATGAATAGCAACTCCAAGAAGCTTGAAAGCCTGCGTGAAGACATACCAAAGCTTGCGCGTGTGAGGATTGCTGCCAACCTGCCGGTGCAGGTAGCCGCAGTGCAGGCTCTCAGGGGTCCGCAGACGCACATAACCGAGATGGTTCAAAAGCTCAGGGCCAGGAGAGATTATGTAGTCAAACGCCTCAATGCAATGGGAATGCAATGCAGGATGCCACGTGGGGCGTTCTATGTCTTTCCAAAGCTCAACCTTGGAACAAGGTGGAAAGACGACCGGCACTTTGTGATCGACCTTCTGAACAACACGGGTGTTCTTACGGTGCACGGCTCAGGCTTTGGCCCTACGTATGGAGCAGGTCATTTCAGAATAGTCTACTTGCCACCAGAGGAGATGCTGGAAAAAGCAATGGACAAGCTGGAGCACTTTGTAAACAGCAAACAGTAGTTCCTATAGCTTCCTTCCTCCGTTCTCGTTGGGTTTGTGCTTACTATTGCTGCAACTGCTTTTATCAGGGCTACTACCAATGCCATAGCGACAGACGTTAGCGAAATTATGGCGGTCATAAGGAAGATAAATCAAGTTGTTGCCACTTCGCAATGTATCTCGTGGTAAGAAAAGGATCCTCTTTCCGGCTAAAGGTAGAGATCATCTAATTGAAGCAAGCCAGCCGCATTCACAGCATACCAAATGCCCATCATTCAACAGAATTCAGAACCTCTCTTTCCATACATGAGTGGGCTTATCCCGCAGGAGCACACAATAATTCTGGTAAACTAATGACAGTTCCCTTCGAAGGATCGAGAACAGGGAGCAGTCAGAAAACTGGTTCGAATCTGTCCCTCGTTTTTCATCCACTAGAGGTGTACACTTCTCTGATGCCATTTTTATGGTGTGTGCGCAGGTCGATAGCAGAAAGCAATGTGGAAGAATCAAACATATAACATCGCCGCCAAGATTGCGTGGTCAGTTATAAGGTCACCCCTTGCTAGATCCCCAAATGATAACACATAGGCAATAAATTTAAAGCCTGTCTCAGAGGTCTGCTTCTTGTAAATGGTTGCCAATTATGACGTTGTAATGAAACTTGCACTCGCAAGAGGATTCTACTTTCCGAGTTGTGAAATTTACTCTGACGCGCCTGCAGGCTTTTGGGAATACGGGCCCGCTGGTGTCAGCATGAAGAACAAGTTTATCGAGCTGTGGCGCCGCGAGCTTGTAAGGCGCGACGGCATGATGGAGATCGATGGCTGTCAGATAATGAGCAAGAGCGTATTTGTAGCATCGGGTCATATTGGCAATTTTACCGACCCGATCATAAAATGCACGAGGTGTGGTACTACCTTTAGGGCGGACCGCTATATCACCGAAAAGACTGGCGAGAACGTTCCGGAAAGAATGGCGGATGAAGAAATAAGTGCCTTGATAAAAAAACATGACCTGCGTTGTCCAAATTGCAAGGGAGAATTTGGTAACGTCAGCCGGTTCAACATGATGTTTCGTGTCGGTATTGGCCCGACTGCGGAAGAGGCATATCTGCGCCCAGAAACATGCCAGTCAATCTTTGTGGATTTTGCACGGGTTTTTAAGACCATGCGTGGCCGCCTGCCAATTGCAATCGCCCAGGTCGGTAAGAGCTTTCGTAACGAAATTGCGCCAAGGCAGAGCTTGCTCCGCCTAAGAGAGTTCTATCAGGCGGAGATCGAAGTGTTTTGCAACCCAAACAGGTTGAACAAGATGCCCAAGTTCGATGAAGTAAAGAACACGATTCTGCGAATTTCTTCACATGACGGTTCTTCGCTTGTTGAAACGACGGCTCAAGATGCTATCGACAAAGGTCTGATACCAAACAAGCTTGTGGCGTACTACCTTGCTCTCCTGATGGAGTTCTATGCCAAAACAGGGATCGATATAAAGCGCAGCCGGTTCCGGCGATTGTCAGACGAGGAAAAAGCGTTCTATGCCTCCGTTGCTTACGATTTTGAAGTAGAGACGAGCTTAGGATGGCTCGAGCTTGTGGCCTGCAACTATCGTTCAGACTATGACCTGAAAGGGCATGCAGCCACAAGCAAGCAGAACCTCGAAGTCATTGACCCTGCTGACCAGACCAAAGTCTTGCCACATGTGTTTGAACTGTCAATGGGGATCGATAGGAGCATCTATACCATTCTGGAGCACTGCTACTATGAAGACGAGCAGCACGATGACAGGGTAGTCCTTCGCTTAAAGCCATACCTTGCGCCCGTGATTGTCGGAATACTGCCGCTCGTGGCCAAGGATGGGTTGGATCAGAAGGCGCGCGAGATCCATTCTGCTCTAAAGTACGACTTTGATGCCTTTTACGACGAATCAGGGGCGATAGGCCG
>DATLXY010000150.1:0-7766 GCA_035575335.1 Nitrososphaera sp.
CGCGTTTTTCAGCAGCCGGGAGACTGTGTTCTTGCCGCAATAGTCAAGGGAAAACCTTAGGGTTTTGCCCGGCTCGAGCACCTTGACCTGTCTGTGGATCGATGAAGGAGTACCGTCGCGGTTCCATGCCAGGCCGCTGTATTCATTGTTGAGATCGAATATGACTACAAACGCACCGTGCTGCACAAGCGTCTTGACAAGCATTTTTGACAGGTGGGACTTGCCAGATTCCTTCTTGCCCGTGATCACCGTTAGTTTGCCGTCGAGATCCTCTGCGTAGATCTCAAACTCTTCTTCCGTTTCACCGCCTGTCTTGCCAATTGGAATCGGAAATACTCCGCGTCTACCAAGAAACGAATCGAGCTCCTTCATCCCAAGCCTTCTTATCTTGGACTCAACCCTTGACGGAAGCCAAGTGACATCGCTTGTCAATCTGCCCGCACTTACTGAGGCCCTGATTTTGGCGCGAAATATCCTGGCATCCCTTACTAGGCGCGAAAGACTTCCGATGTTTAGCGGATCATGTAGGTTTTCGACGCTTGAGGCGTTGACCACTTCTTCCCTGACGATATCTTCTATTAGCGATTGTGACGACAAGTATTCCTCATCATATACCTGGACTACCATACTCCTGTTCCTGTCTTCTATCAGCATATAGTCGCCCTTCGCTGCCGAGTCTTCCTTCATTGCAAGCAACAAGAGTTCGTTTCCGTTCTTTGACAAGATCTTCATACAGAAATCGACCCCAACAGGATGCTGCGAATGTCATCAGCGGCAAGCTCTGTTACACCGTAGGTGTTCAGGACATGGCTTCTAAGACACGTCATCTCGGTGCTAGTGAATGTAGAGATATAGTGAACAATCTTGAGTGTCTCGGGGTAGCCGCCGGCGAGCGGGTCGTTTGCTACCAACATACCAAACGATCCTGCTCTATCACCAACAATATCTGCTCGCAGAATGGGGCTGCTCTTTCCCAGCTTGACCATAGAGCTGCTACCGAAACTGTTCCTGACTAGGCTCTTGATTATCATATCGACATCGACGTAGGCTGGCCCGGGCACCTTTGACAGCGGCGCGGCTGCCCTGTCCAGCACTTTGAGCTTCGTCCCCTTGCTTATCCCTATCAACATATTCTTGCGAAGCACGCAACTCTCTACAATCTTGGAAATACTCCTTTCCCTGTCCTCAAACACAGACGCCTTGAGTGACCCGTCCACCAAGATGAGTGACTTGGTAAGGTGAGTTGCAAGAGCTTTCTGGACAGCTCTTTCAGCTCGCACCCTTATCATCCGCTTCGCATAGTCGTCATCCATTACCACAAGCTTCGCGAGTCGTTCATCAAGTTCAGAATCCTGAATGGTGTTTTCACTTAAGTAAAACAGAATGGGGCCGATTTTGAAATGCATGAGCGGGCGGCCGGCGCACGCGGTAGCGATACCGCACTTGACCGCAAACAAACCTCCATTCTCGGTTTCTGCTATCTTGACACTGCTGGAGTCGATTGCAGCTACCAGTGCATTTTCTCTGACCGGTCTGATAGTCGTGACAGCTGCTGCGGTGTAGGGATTAGACCTCAATCCCCACCCGTCAACTGGTATCATTTTCTTGTCTTCACAACTGAAAACTATTTTCTTGCCCCTAAGTGCCTCAAGCTTTGGTGCAAGACATCTGCTTACCGATTCTGCTATCCCCAAGTCATCTAGGCTCAAGCTTTGTAATGGAGGACTCAATTGTGTGGCCATGTTGATCAGCAATAACTGCGGGCACAATTATATTAATATTGCGCAACATGAACAATCTGTTCAGCAACAGATTTATCAATAGCATGAGCTGGGGGTATATTTAAGGATGAGCGACCGTCCGCCTAGTGAGGAGGTCAAGATAAGGCTAAAGCATGGCGAATGGGAGGTCGAGATAACCTGCACCGAGAGCCGGGTCAAGCAAGTAGTTGAAAACGTACTCTCAAGTCTCGATGCCACAAAGCTGGTTGGGCCGGCAGTGCAATCTCAGCTAGAGGAGCTGCGGCGCGAGATCGACACGCTCAAGTCAAGCTCTGTAGCTACTGAATTCCGAAACGATGAGCAAAAACCTTCTGTAAAGGGTGGCATGACGTGCAGGGGGTTGCTGGAAAACCTCTATTTTGAAGGCTATTTTGTATCAGAAAGATCGCTTGGGGAAGTGCACGAAGAACTGTCAAGAAGGGGATACAATTACGATAGGACAGCAGTATCGCATTCGCTTACTGATATGGTCAGAGAAAACATCTTGACAAGGATCGGAACGATCCGAAATTATCGGTATATTCAAAAGAGGCCTCAGTCCGACGCTATCTCTGCCAACAGTAATACTACTGCTGCCTGATCTTCTTGGCAATCGTTGAATTGAGCCAGTGAATTCCTGCGGTCGTTATTCTATACTTGCTGGGATCCTTTTCGTCTCGAGCGACGTGGCCCGCCTTTACCATTTCAGAAATTCTGGAGCTGATGGATTTTGGGTTGAGTGCTGTTGCCCCGTGAATTTCTGTAACCTGCATCGCATCATCCTGAAGCTTACCAAGATCCTTTGCTATCCTGACTGCCACGAGCTGCAGCGCTACTATCTCCTTGTCCGATAGCTTCAAATCAGGAGAGTCGGGAATAACACGAGGCCCCTCCGGGGCTATCTTGATAAAGTGCGCGTATGTTTCAATGAGCTGTTGCGTAGAGTAGTTGAGTGAGATCTTTCTCGCCAGATCCATGGAGGGCACCTGTTTTGATAGAAAGTTCATCACAGAAACCATTACTGAATCGGCCGAGCCACTGAATTGCACCTTTATGTCGCCTACTGTTACTGTGACGTTAACATTGCTATTGTCACCGATGTTCTCAGTCTGGCTCATTTTTGTTTGTAAAAAATGGCGGCCTATATATTGAATTCGTTGGATTGTTGTTGCCATGTCTTATCTGTTTCTCTGTTCTTGTAGAGCACATATGTGCCAACAAGCAGCGCTACCGAAAGCCCTATGGTGAGAACATTCGTCCATATATCTGGGTCGATAAGTGTGCACTCGAATTCACCTGCAGAACAACCGGCGGTAAAAAATACTCCATTCCATGCAGAGTGTGTGATTATTGAGAACCATCCTTTACCACTCACCCATGTTCTCAGACTGAAAAAGAGCGAGGGCAGCACAAAGAGCAGGTTACCAAAGGCAAGGCTGTTAATCGAAATCGTATCTGTGTTGAATAGGTGGATCCCGACCCAGAGTCCGCCTGTAACAAGGACTGAATAGGCATTTCCAAAAACGTAGTACGGTATTCCAAAAAACACCGTCTCTTCTAGCGGGCCAGCAGCAAGGACGCCAGAGAGCGACCTTGGAATGCCTGGCTCCTCGTGCTCCGGCAGGATCTGGTCAATGATGGCATTTCCTAGAAGCAACAGGCCGATTCCGATCCCGTGGTAGAACAGCAACATCTTTGTGAGGTAACCAACCGATGTACGGCGATAGCGCGATAGCCATGCCTTTGGATTCATGTCTGCCTTTTCATCGGCGAAATTTCCTGCCAACCGGCATTCCAACACGGCCACATCTAAAGAACCTTTCTCGATACGGAATCAGCGGCTAATCGCCTAGGCGCTTCGAACGCCTTGGGGTCGAGAGGATTGTCGCTACCATTATTGTTACATCCAGTCTTCCCAGGCGGCCATGTACTGTCGCATAAGCGACTGCGCGGACTGGGAGAGGTTTAATGATTTCTGTGCCTCTGCAATGCAGTCCACAAACAGCCTGAGTGGGCTTGGGACATGCTCAAGCGCTATAATGTCTTTGTCGCACTCTTCTACTATGGCGTCAACGCTTTCGTGGTATCTCTTGTCGATCGTATCCATGATGATCTCGATTTCGCGTAACTGCACTGACCTGTCTTTCAACTGCTTTTCAAGACTGCTGGAATTGACAGCCAACGATTCCATGTAAATTTCTCTGGTAGAGCGAGGCCTGTACATTTCGTTATTTGACCAGCTTTTGGAGTTTGTCTTTCAGAATAGAGTTTATCTTTGCGCCGTCGGCCCTGCCCCTGTACTCTGCCATCGCCCTCCCCATGAGGGTGTTCAACGCTCCCATGCCCTTTTCATTTACGACCGCGATATTGGCATTGATTATCTTGTCAAGACCTTCGAGGAGCTCGTCATCACTTATTGAGGAAACACCGGCAGCCTTGATAGCTTCATCCACAGTCGTGGCCTCCTTTTTCATGAGCTTTTCAAAAATAACGATCACAGATTCCTTCGCTATTTTTCCAGTATCAACCCTGAAAAATACGTCCTTGATCATTTCTTCGGTCAGAACTGAGGGATCCAGTCCACGCCTCTGCAGGCTCGTAATGTCTTCTGTCAGTTTTGATGCAATAAAGGTTGGCTGAATCTTTGTAGCACCTGCAATCTCTTCAAAGACAGCAAGATAGTCAGAGTCAAAGATCTGGCTAGCCAGCTTCTTATTGAGGCTATACTTATTGACGAGTGAACCCACTATCTCGTCCCAAGACCGGGGCACCTTGTCTGCGAGCGACTTGAGCATATCATCGGTCACCGGGATCGTTGGTATGTCTGTCTCGGGGTACATTCTGGCTGCGCCGGGCCTAGGCCTAAGGAACACTGTCTTGCCGTCTGGAGTGGCGGCCCGAGTCTCTGCAGGAACGCCGCTGACCGCAGCCTGCAATCTCCTGATTATTGCATCGGATGCAAATCCGACTTTTTCCTTAGGGCCACCCACAATCACAAACGCGTCATTGTCGCCTGCCTGTAATCTTGACCGTACCGCAACGACTTCTTGCTCTGTTATTCCGTAGTTTGGAAGTTCGTCAGAGTGGAAAACGCCATCCAGATCATAGAACCTGACCAGCTTGCCAAGCTCTTTGCCGAGCCTGATCTCGGGGTAGGGCTCATATCCTATCATTCCTGCAAAACCGGGCACTCTTATCGCGATAAACACAGCGCCGCCGTCCAGGATCTTTTTCACAATCTTGGACTGCGCCTTGGCGAGAATGTCGGTGACATCCTCAATCCTGTCGCCTACACTGGAAACGTCGACCTTGCGTTCATTCAGCTTGTCGGCGATCAGTATCAGCCCGTGCTGCCTGTATATCTCGTGCTCTATGACCTTAACCAGCTGATCCAGCTGCTGCACTCCCTTGACCTCAACGACAGCGCCGTCCCGCACCGAGATATTGACATCCTGCCTAATGCTACCCAAACCGCGGGCAACCCTCTTGCTTGCCCGAAGCAGCCTGCCAAGAGAGAGTGCAACCTGCATTATATCCTCCGGCCTGCCAGTTACCGGCTCAAGAGCTACTTCAAGAAGCGGCACGCCAAGCCTGTCCAGTGCGAACCTGCGAACCCCATTTTCGTCTCCAAGCAGCCTGGCTGCATCCTCTTCAAGACAAATGCTCTGTACCCCTATCTTCTTACCTGCGACTTCCAGATAACCACCGGATGCAACAAGCATTGTGCGCTGAAATCCAGTGGTGTTTGAGCCATCGATGACGAGCTTACGCATGACATGGATTTCGTCCATGACCTTGGCATGGAGTGCGAGCGAGATTATCAGGGCGATTTCAAGCGCTTCGCCGTTGACATCGTGAGGGGGCTCTTCGTCGGCCTCCACAAGGCAGCTAGAGCCGAACGCGGCGTTGTATTCTACCATCCGCATCTTGGAAAACTCGAACATTGCAGCAGGATCGTACGCTCCAAGCTCGCTCTGAGTGGGACGCAGTTTCCGTATAAAAGAGCGGTCGTATTTCTGCGCATCTTCGCAGCTGCACGCACAAAACAGTTTGCTCTTTGTTCCTAGCTGCTGGTGTATTTCAAATCCGACCTTCAGCCCGATGGATTCAGGGTCGATTGACACTGGAATAGAAAATTCGCCCATACTGGTATTAAGCCTTGCCTAGACGGGGATACTTTCGGAAATCTCGCCTGCCAGGTTTTCTAGCATCGTCTTCTTGAAATCCCTATCACTGCCGTTTGCAAGTGCCCACATGGCCTTGACTGTTGCAGTCTCCGAAATCATGTCTGATAGCGGAATGACACCAATGTCAAGCAAGTCTCTTCCAGTATTATACACGGTCATCCTCACTCGCCCCCAGATACACTGTGAAGTCATGCATACGTTGACACCTGCTCCAATTACCTTCTCGAGGGCTGGAAAGCATTCCTTACTGACGTGTCCAAGACCCGTTCCCTCCAAAATGATTGCCTTGCAACCCGCGTCGGCTACATATTCGAGCAGGTGGGGATCAAAGCCCGGATGATACTTTAGCAGCGAAACCCTGCCGTCAAATTTTGTTCTGGCCATCAGCGTTTTGACTTCGGATCTTTTTGCCAGTTTGATCCCGCTCTTTTGCATCTCTATTTCGCTGTTTCTTACAAGCGCAATTGGTGTAACGTCGATTGATTGAAATGCGTCACGTCTGCTAGTGTGATTCTTTCTGACCCTCGTGCCTATGTGGCAAGCAATCGCTTCATCAGAGGTGCTTGCATGCATCGCGACAAAGACACCGGCGTATTCAGATTTTGTTGCAAATACCGTAGCGCCGAGCAGATTCAATGCGGCGTCAGAAGAGGGCCTGTCCGATGACCGCTGGGCTCCAACGAGCACTACTGGGATTGGGAGGTTTTTCAGAGCGAAGGACAGCGCAGCGGCAGTGTAGTGCATAGTGTCGGTACCATGCGATACAACGATTCCACGATAGCCTCCACCCCTGACTTTTTCAGCAATCTTTTCCGCTATCATTGTCCAGTGTTCTGGCTTCAGGTTTTCACTGTATTCGCTGAGTAGTACTTCAGGGTCTATCGAAGCGTAATTTGCAAGCTCAGGGACAGATGCATACAATTCAGATGCTGAGAGGGCGGCACGAACACCTCCCGTGCGGTAATCTATCTTACTTGTTATGGTACCGCCGGTGCTAATGAGCGCAATTCTAGGAAGATCTCTGTTTTCGGTAATTTGATGAACCTTGTCAATTGACGCGGATTCTGTTTTCGGTAATTTTGTGATCGACTTTATCTTGCCGATCCGTATACCTGTGTTATAACCGCTCTTTAGTTTGATTACAATGTAGTCTTCACTGGCGGACTCGTAGCGCGGCATTAATACCCCCGACATCTCGCCATCTTCGGTGGCGATCTTTATGCTGTCGCCCACAGCTATATCATATCTGCTGAGCATTTCGAGGCCAGCGCCCCTGTATCCTCCACTATCCTGTTCCGTCAATGCATTGGAAGGTGATTGTTGAATATATTAACAAATCCATGGGAAAATTTGGAATCAGATCATAATTTTGCTTCTATTTCACTCGAGCTATGTTTTATAGAGGTAGTGCTAGGTGACCCATGCGATTCCTAGTAATGAGAAAAATTGCACATCGAAACCTGGAGAATGACATCTAATAGACGAATAGCAGGTCTGACATCTGCTTTTCCAGAAACAAATACCGGCGACGTCTCTAACCATATAGGTAAAGCTGCTGCTATTGTGGTTTACAGGAAAATAATACAGACGTACTTTGCAGCCCGTCCATTCTGTACATACAGGCTTGACAGGTTGTTGTTTCTGATTGTGGTTTTGAGCTCAATTCTGATTTGAATCGGTCAAAAAAAAAAAACATCACTTAAACCGCGATACATGTGGCTAGTGAATGACGTTGCTAGTGATTGTCAACCAGCCAGTCGTAACGCCCCTCTCTTGTTGGACACTTACAAATGAGACAACTGCATGTCTTGGTAGAGGG
>DATLXY010000151.1:0-3337 GCA_035575335.1 Nitrososphaera sp.
GAGCTAGAGAGACTCCGATACAGGCGTTCTACAGAAAAGTGGATGGAAGAAGGAAGCTTGCTTTTATGGTCAGTAATTTGAGGTGATAGTATGACAGATAGGAAGATGAGAAGGAGCGTTAATAATTTCAGGAAACTACAGTAGATCGTCGAGCGCCGCAAGTTTCGTCAACGAAAATTATCTCAACTTTATCGTTACCGATAATTCCTATCATCTCCATCCAGAAAGACATCTCAAACATAGAATAAGACCTCGAGGCAATCACGGGCTGCCGGCTATGGTATAACGCCATCAGAGGCTCGAGAAAACCGCTATAGTGCTTCGCCCTTGCAGTAAACCTTGCCAGAGATGCGGCTATAAAAGTTCGTACACACATAGCATTGCAAGAATCCAATTTCTTGATTCAGCACTGGGCAGTCAACTGATTCGAGCTTCATACGCTTCAGGATCTTTGGACTGACGCCTTTTATCTTCAGCTTGCCCTTTTCATCCATCATCCCGGAACTCTGGAGCTCTGCTTTGGCTTCAGGAGTCATCTTTATCGCCTTTTCTACCTGTTTGATTGGAACTTGGTACTTGACGCCATCAGGGAGCGGTTCGCTCATTGTAGCAAAAACTATGCAGCGGTAGTATATGACCCTTTGGTAATAATCAGGGACACTTAACTTAGCCTCCACCCCTGGCCAGAAATGACATGAACCTTCTCCTGTCTGTTCCCATATGCGAGTATAGCAAGAAGAGCTTTAGCCAGTTCCACACATGCTGCTTGCTGCAATCTGTCTTTTTTCTACATGGAAAATAGTAGTCGTCGAAACATTCTGTCCTGTCCTTTACCTGCAGGATAAACCGCTCCATCAGGTTCTTCTTCTTCAGTTCTGTACCATATACATAATGGCGCAGGCGCAGCCACCCGCTGCAGGCCCCGTTGTACCATCGAGCGCCGTCTGTATGTGTGTACGTATGTATATGTGTGAATATTGGCTTTCTGACATATCTCTCCCCTGCAACTGCTTGATGAATGGTGGTATAACACACGAAAACGGTCCTCTCACGTGAGATGTGCATTGCCAGACATGCATCCATTGCAGGTGGTTCGTATGCAATCCACAACACCAGTAGTCGCGGCCGTCTATCTATCTATATATCTGAAGCAAGGTTTCGTCTACAAATATTGCACGTACAAGGCGTCTGTCTGTCCTGAATCTGTCAGCCACGTCGGCGTATTTCTGTACCCACTTCCATATTACAACATAGCTCTTCTTCCCCCTCCTCCTCTTCTTTTTTGATTGGTGCCAAGGATTTGTGGCTGCCAGCCTGAAACTCCTAGAATTGAAATACACAAGTACAGGCCATAAGTGATTATAGCTCTTGGTCTGTTCTGGCTCTTCTCATATCTCGATGGAAAACTAGGACAATCCTAGCTTTACGGACTACCTTAAGTTAAGAGTATAATCAGGCGAAATCTGTGATCCTAGTCTGGCTCTTTAAGGTGGCCAATAGCCGGCTTTCGTTCGCAACCTCTTGTCTTGACAAAGACATTCCTTTGCAAGCAAACGTCAGCGCCTCTTCGAAGCTATCAAATTTTTCAAGA
This sequence comes from Nitrososphaera sp., assembly GCA_035575335.1. Classification (GTDB taxonomy): domain Archaea; phylum Thermoproteota; class Nitrososphaeria; order Nitrososphaerales; family Nitrososphaeraceae; genus Nitrososphaera. The sequence continues at coordinate 1,592 of DATLXY010000151.1, forward strand.
GGCTTTCTCAGTGCTTCGCGTATACCCTCTCTTATCTGCCACACACCAAGAGGGATGACGTACTCTGGATGTATCTCACGGAGCACAAGCGCTGCCGCCTTTCGCCTCCGCCTTATGAGGTGTTCGGCTACAGCAAGCCTGGCAGCAAAGTACGCTCCAGCTATCGTTGGGTAGTGGTCAAGCCCCCTCGCGTTTTCATAGTCAGAGCCTGTTGCTACTTCTCCATTGGCTGAGAACCAAGACTCAATCACCTCGAAGCTCCATGTGTCGTCAGGAATCAATATTACAGAATAGGTGTTAGCAAGATGCGTGTACTGAGTTACTTCAAACAGGTCTATTGATGGATTATCTGCCATGTATTCTTTTATCAATGTTCTAGAAATGGTATCGTCCGTCGCTGAAATACTCCACCTCGTCGGAACTAATCTTCGGTTCTTCTTTAGTCCAAGCATCCCGACACTTAGCACCTTTTGGATACTGCTAACTGGTACACCCCGCAAGTAAAGTTCCACCACTGCGTCTGAAGCCTTTAGGTCACTATCGTAAAAAGCGGCTTCAATTCTGTGATCGGCTGAAAGGGAAGATGCCTTGAATGTCTTGATGGGAGCTGCCGGGCCAAATGGTGCGACCTCTGTATTGAGCCGTATCTCTTTTTCAAGATCGAGGTCGGCAAGAGGTTTCTTTTCAAACGTCGCCTCGGTTTCTGCGGCACTCTCTGACATAGCAAGTTCTTGCATATTTTGAAGATACCTTCCCGAAACATCGTTCGCGTTCATCGTGAACATTCCTCTTACAAGAGACATCCTGTACTCTACGATTTGTTCAATGCTCTTGCCGGTCCACAACTCCGGTCTGTCAAGAATTGAAGTGTCCCCGTGCAATGGAGGAATCATTGGTCCTATACGGACCTTCGGATAACCATACCTTCCCACAAATACTGACGGAGGGCTTGACCCGTCTATTGCGTCGAGAGCAAGCTTCTTCGAGTTAGCCTTCAAGTACTGAAGCCAGTTCTGCTCTAGCTTCTTCTTTATCTCGTCAGGCGTAGGCAACGCAAGCTACCTTGTCTGAAGTAGGATTTATAGCATTAGAACAAAAAGTTCGTACTGTGATACTTTTTGCTACCGGAAACGATGAAAAAACCTTGTCTTCAAGGCCTAGCAGGCTCACAGCTCTTCATTCTCTCGGAGTGGCCCCTTTTACCAAGTCAGCCTTGTCATCTGTTGTAAGACCATAGACTGCCCCTAGTGGATGAGGAGATACCCCACGGATATCACAGTCGCCTCTGCTGTGAGGTTCCTCTCGTCTTCTTGTTCTTTTTTTCACTCATTGAGCTCTAACGTGTTCCTCAAAAGATAAGAAAGTTATTCCTACAATGCTGCTTCCTTTACTGCTGCTTGTACTCGTCGTTCAGTATTTTTCTGAAGCTCTCATCATTTGCTGCTCCGTATGTGCTACCATACACTTAACTAAGGCGAAAAAACATCAGGTGTTCGACTTCATTGTCGATGTCATCACTCGCAGAACGGATTTATAGTGGCTCTACATCGTTGTCGGCTGTGCCGCCAGCTTCCGTTCATAAAGAATTCAAGATGATTGTTCCCCCCACGATCCTGCTCCACTCTTTCATCTCCGTTTCTTGGAAGTCCAGAACGCGGGCGAAACAAAGGTGATGTTGGTCTAAAACTCGACATGTAAAGGATAATAAGACATCATATTTAACAAATGGTATCTTCAACATCGAAG
>DATLXY010000152.1:0-5182 GCA_035575335.1 Nitrososphaera sp.
GGTCATTCCACATTTGCGTGCTGATTCCAGCGTGTATGGGACTTCCCAGTGGTTCTTCGGGTTCGTCCTTGGGGTAACACCGTCGAACGATAGATAGAGGTTGCTAACGCCTGCCATTCTTACCTGGCGCATCGTATCTGGGGACATTGCCAATTTGATCCCGTTGGTATTGAGCTGGACGTGATCAACACCCTCTTCCTTCATGATCTTGATGATTTCAGTAATATCATCGCGAAGCATGGGTTCGCCACCTGTGATCTGAACCGAGTTGCCCGCGATCGGCCTCTCTGCCTTGAGAGTCTTCATCATGGCTCTTACCTGCTCCATGTTTGGTTCATAGAGATAAGCGCCTTCTAGACCCTTCTTGACGTAGAAGAAGCAATACCAACATGTAAGATCGCATCTGTTCGTGATGATCATATTAGAAAGGCCAGAGTGCGAAAGATGATTGGTGCAGAGCCCACAGTTGTTTGGACACGAGCACTTGTCGATCATCACATTTGGAGCATGTGCTCCCTTGCCATCCATCCAGTATGTGCTGAATTTCTTGTACATTTCGTACGAGCCAAAGTATAGTTCTTCGCATTCCCCATGCGTCGGACATGTCTTGGTCATAAAGACCTTGCCGTCCCTCTCAAAGACTTCTGCATCCAGAATCATGTTGCAGTCTGGACAGATGCTTTGGGTAAATCTTATTGTTCGCCTAGCCCCTATGCTCTTGCTAGACAGATTCGAAATCTGGATTAGATCCATGGTACTACCTTAGTGGACACAGCCTACATTTTGTATATAAAGCTAACCTACTAATTCCCACGGTGAATAGGTTAAAATTCTACATACAAATTTTGAAGAAATTTCGAGATCTTGGCCGTTCGCCAGAGAACACATCTGCGCTAACTTGCAGGAAACTGCGATCCAGGTTCAAGTAAGTCTCCTGCCAGCCAGCGATTTCTCCCCCAGCCACTGAGTAGCAGTAGCAGCCATCAGTCATGGAAAGATACTGATTATTAGAACAGCGGGATAGAAGCAGAAGAATATTCTCCTCTCAGAGCATCTTAATATAGCTCGCGCTACCAGCTGCAGAGAGATTGAGCATTAGCGAGAGGTCAAGGAAAGCCATGGAAAACCTTGGCTTGACAAGCTACGAAATACGCGCTTACCTTTCGTTACTTGAGGCGGGCTCCATGACTGCAGCAGACATCTCCAAAAAGTCAGGTGTGCCGTACTCAAAGATCTATGAAGTTCTAAACACCCTAGAGGACAAAGGATGGGTGGAATCAGACAGCTCACGCCCTCAGAACTTTTTCCCCAAGTCGCCCACAAGCGCGCTCGAGGCGATGAGACTGCGTCATGAGAACAACTTTCGTGAGAGCCAGAGCGTGATCGCTAATGAGCTTATGCCGATATACACAAAGAGCGGTATGAAAGAGAGACCGGAGATATGGGTTGCACGGGGCATCCCAAACATCCTGACCAAGGTAAACGACATCATACAGAACACGCAGCAGGAACTGCTGGTAGCCCTGCCTTACCTCGCGGAGAGCCTCGCAAGGCCAGTCCAGCCTATATTAAGGACGCTGCACGACAAAGGGGTCAGGATAAACATCCTTGCTTCCACCAAGGTCAATTCTGATGTCATAAAGGCACTGAGCAGAGTATCTGAAGTAAGGCAGAGAGAAGGTCTGTTTGGCGGAGGTGTAATTGGGGATGGCAGACACGTTGTCATACTGCTGGGCGAAGGCAGCATTGCCATGGAGCCGATAGCTATTTGGGCTGACCATGCAGGCCTTGCCAGCTTTGCAAAGGGATATTTTCAGTACCTGTGGGATGATTCGCTAGCTCAGGGGAAGAAAAGGTCGCGCTAAAAACGGCGTTATACGCGCGGAGATAAGGTTAATAGAGTTTACTGAGAACTTACGGTTGTAGTGGAGTCGACGCTTACAAAGAAGAGGCATTCTGGCGATGAGGAGCTTTTCGTAGGTACTGCGGAGTCTGAGCATGTTGAAATGTATCTGAAAGCAATATGGTATATCGGTGAAAAGGGAGAGGAGGTAAAGGTTAGCTCTATCGCAAAGCTTCTTGACGTAACACAGCCGTCTGTAGTTCAAATGCTCCGCAAGCTAAATGATTCCAAGCTCGTACGCTACAGCAGAGGCAGAGTAGAGATGACGCCGGAAGGAGAGCATATCGGTAAGCAAATGATGCGTAATACAAGGCTCCTTGAAGTCCTCATGAAAGATGCCCTCAAGATAGAGATCGATGAAGAGATGGTCTGCGGCATAGAGCACCACATGAATGACATTTTTACTGACGCGCTCTGCACCCTGTTGAAACACCCAAGAAAGTGTCCTCACGGGCACCAGATTCCAAAAGGCAAGTGCTGCTCGTAGATTTTTATGTCAATGTACCACATTTTTGACGTGGACAAACGATGACTAGACTAGCCCTACTGACTTTGTGAAGAGGATCTTGAGTAAGGAGTTTGTCCACCTTTCGCTGTTTCTCACAAGCTTGATAAGTGGCTGATGACACTTCAATAGCTAACTTGGTTCAGATAGAGACTACGGCATCGCTAGAGAGCTTTAGGAAGTTTATCATTATAAGCACTTGCAGATCCTTCATACCGGAAAGCTACCTCCGCGACTATGAAGTGTTCCCTGAGCGAGAAGAGGGGCCAGGCGCGATATACATCGAAGCTGCAGACAAGGTGACACTGAAAAAAATAAGAGAGATGACATTTGTGAATGCAAAAGAGATTCTTGGCATCATTTACTCTTCAAAGAGTGGTAATACGCAGTTAAAATGGAGACAGACCCGCCGGCGGCTGGGAAAGGTACAGGGCTTTGCTTCTCCAAACGCACTGGTCAACCTGGTTGAATCTGGTGTATTGACTCAAGAATGGGTTGACGACTATCTAAAGTCGGTCCAGAATCAAGACCGGAATGAAGAGGACTCGTCCGCTGTGGCTGCAAGCGAAAAGACAGTATGATAGTAAAGGAGAGCGGATCGTCAGCCAATGCATTTTTTGTAATTCCAGAAGATGCTGACGATCTGTTTACTCTCAGAAGAATCGTGCAAAAGGACGACAGTGTAATTGCAGACACGACTCGTGTCATAAAACAGGTGAAGGAATATGGCAGGCCAGATAAGGGTGAGCGGATTAAGGTGCGCGTTGCGCTTAAGGTTGAGAAGAGTGAACTCGATGCTTCCGTAGGCAGGCTCCGCATTTCAGGAGTCATTACAGAAACCGACAATGAGATAGTGACAAAAGGTGTACATCATTCATTATCGGTGCAGCCAGGCGACTCCATAATAATAGACAAGGGAAGAAAGTGGCAAGAAGTAGAGCTTAGGACGCTAAAGAGGTCAGGAGGCAGCAACGTTAGTTTTATACTTGTTGCCATAGATACCCAGGAAGCAGCAGTCGCTAAAGTTTCCGGCACGCACGTCAAGATCATACCTAACATCTATTCTGGCCAGAGCGGTAAGCGCTATCAAACAAAGAACAATCCCAACATCGAGGTTTATTTCACAGATATCGCAAAGACTGTTTCTTCCATCATTGGCGAAAACGACAAGGTGATCATATTTGGCCCGGGTGAAACAAAAAGAAGGTTCTTCAACATGCTAGGCTCCCAGCGAGAAATTCCCATAGAGCGAGTGCAGATGGTCGATGGTGTGGACGTTGCTGGCGAGGACGGCATCTTCGTTTTCCTTCGCTCACCAGCAATGAAGGAGGCCATGGGCGCAAGCAAGCTTGCGTCAGTGTCATCAATGCTCGACAAGGTAATGCTGATGATCAACAGAGGAGAGGAAAAATTTGCGATCGGAATGCAGGAAGTCTCGCAAGCAGCGGCTTTGAAGGCAGTCGAATCAATAGCGTTTTCTGATTCCATCTTCAAGATCGCCGACGAAGAAGAGGTGGTCAAGCTTCTCAATTTAGTTGAAGGTTATGGCGCAAAGACGTTCGCGGTAGACTCGTCCACAGACATCGGCCTACGCGTTTCATCGCTTGGTGGAATCGTGGCGCTTCTTCGCTACGCTATCCGTTGATTCGACCATCCAAGAAAGGTACGACTTTGAGACGTCGCTCATTCTGAGTTCGACTATTTCTGGTACTTCATAGGGGTGCAGCCTAGCAATTTCGGCTTTTAGCTTTCTTGCAGACCTAGTCGTAGTTTTAAAAATGGCGATAAATTCCGACTGGTCTTCTAGCTTGCCGCGCCAAGAGTAGATAGACCTGATCTTGGCGAAATTGACGCATGCGCAAAGTTTGCTCGAGACAACTTTGTTCGCAACATCGGCAACTGACTCTTCGCTTGGAAACGTCGAAAGAATTATGGTTCCCTTGGGAGGCATGTCCTAGATCTTGAAGTGTGAACTACCCACCTCTTAAGACGTGGGCTTCTTCCTGTTTCCTCGACCGCTGTACGATCTCTCCCTACAGGCGTAACTTCCCGGCGTTCCACCGGTAGCTGTAATATTTGCAACCCTCGCTTGAGGATATTGTTAATAGAAGCCTTGTAGTCCCTGTCAAGTAGTACTGCTCTGCATTCTGTACAAACATGCGGTGTACGTACAGCCAATGACTTTTGTACTTGGTGTCCACACCTTGAGCAGTTAATTGGCATGTATGCAGGCCCTGCCTCTGCCTCTACCTCTACTACCCTGTTAGCTTTGTACTGAAGCATATTATTTTTAAAAGTAGGCCAGCTTGAGTCTAGGATTTTTTGCGTGCAAGCAAGCAGGTGGTTCTTTGTGAGGTTAGTAGCTACTTTCAGGTGCTCCAGGAATATCAGGTAGTACCGGCTGCTGTAGTATGTCGATTTCTTGTACAGGAAATCGTGGCGCTTGTTGTGGATGCGCTCGTACAGTCTGGCTAGCATGTGCTTTGCTTTCTCTCTGTTATTACTACCTATCTGCCTTCTTGATACTCTGCGGTGAGCTCTCCTCAACGGCTTTAGCATCTTTGTCAGGAACTGCGGGTTATCTTCCACTACGTGGCCGTCAGAGTCATGGCAGAACTTGGCAATACCAGCATCAATGCCTACTACTACTGCTGCTGGCTTTACGTACCTGATTATCGTTGAAGATGATTTGCTCAGTGTTTCACAGGCTGCAACTGCGTACCATTTACCAGTCTTTGTACGAGATATCGTCAACTGCTTGACGTTTATAGGCT
>DATLXY010000153.1:0-2219 GCA_035575335.1 Nitrososphaera sp.
CCGCCACGCCCGGTGACTATGAACTGAAATCCAGCTGGCAGGTCGTTGAGCAGCTGGTCAGGCCCACGGGGCTTGTGGATCCAAAGGTCGAGATAAGACCCACCAAGAACCAGCTCGAGGACCTTATAAAAGAGATCAAGACCCGAGCCAAGAAGAACCACCGGACGCTTGTGACTACTCTTACCAAAAGGATGGCCGAGGACCTTGCAGAGTATCTGGCCAAGAATGGGGTTCGGGTACGGTACCTGCATTCTGAAATAGAGGGCCTGGAGCGAACCGAACTCATCAGGCAGCTGCGTCTTGGCGAGTTCGACGCAATGGTGGGCATCAACCTGCTGAGGGAGGGACTTGACATTCCAGAAGTCTCACTTGTTGCAATCCTAGACGCAGACAAGGAAGGATTCTTGCGTAATACCACAAGCCTAATTCAGACTTTTGGAAGAGCCGCGCGCAACATCGACGGCACGGTGATAATGTATTCTGACCACATCACCGAATCCATGAAGCAAGCAATCGATGAAACCGAAAGGAGGCGGAAGAAGCAGCTTGAATACAACAGGCGTCACAAGATAACTCCCAAAACCATCATCAAGCCGATCCCAGAGGCAGCCGCAGCGGTCGAGGTAGCAAGCGTCGAAACAAAGTCGATGACAAGGCAGGACTTGATCAAACTGGCAGTCGAGACTGAAGCGACCATGAAGAGGTTTGCAGAAGAGCTGGAGTTTGAAAAGGCCATATTGTTCCGCGAAAAGCTCAGGAAGATCAAACAAGCACTCGGAGAACCGATAGCATCAGAGGTTTCTTGATAATGCACGACAAGATAATTGTGAGGGGTGCAAGGCAGCACAACCTCAAGAACATCAACGTCGAAATACCAAAGAACAAGCTCGTAGTCATAACCGGGCTGTCAGGGTCTGGCAAATCTACGCTTGCGTTTGACACAATCTATGCGGAGGGTCAGAGGCGCTACGTCGAGTCTCTATCAGCTTATGCGAGGCAGTTTTTGGAGCTGATGGACAAGCCCGACGTTGACTCGATAGACGGCCTGTCACCGGCAATAGCAATTCAGCAAAAGACCACCAGCAAGAATCCGCGCTCGACGGTTGGCACGGTGACGGAGATTTACGATTATTTGCGATTGCTCTTTGCAAGAATAGGCATACCTCACTGCCCAAAATGCGGAAGGAAAATTGCAAGCCAGTCGGCAGATTCGATCACAGAGTCAGTGATCAAAAGTGCAGAAGGCAAGAATGTCATGATCATGGGCCCGGTGGTTCAGGCAAAGAAGGGCACGTACGAGAAGCTTTTTGAACAACTGAAACAGGACGGCTTTTCGCGGATCAGGCTCGATGGCGAGATAACAAGACTTGATGACGAAGAAGAAAAGCCTCAGTACCCGAGGCTTGACAAGCAGAAAAAACACACAATTGAGGTCATCGTTGACAGACTCAGGCCGTCTCTAGAGGAAAAGAGCAGGCTCTTTGACTCCATCCAGACAGGTCTGAAGGTTGGCAATGGAGTAGTTGTCGTCTCGGTCGATGGCAATGACATGATGTATTCGCAGAGGAACGCGTGTACCCACTGCAGAATTTCGCTTGGCGACTTGGAGCCCCGCACATTCTCATTCAACTCTCCATTTGGAGCGTGCAGAGAATGCAACGGCCTTGGAATCAAGATAGAGTTCGACCCTGACCTGATCATTCCTGACAAGAGCAAGACCATACTTGAAGGGGCAATAAAGCCGTGGACCGGACACTTTGCTACGTTCAGATCAGCTATGCTGCGTGATGTCGGCAGGAAATTCGGCTTTGACCTGTCGACCCCGATATCCAAGATGAAGCCGGAACAGATCAAGGTCATACTGTATGGAACTGACGAGAGCATCCACTACAAGTACGAATCGCGCCACTCTGACAGCAGATGGGAGTACCGCGGGGCTTTTGAGGGTGTGATCCCGAACCTCGAGCGCATCTACCGCGAAACAGAGTCAGAATCAAAGCGGGAAGACCTGATGCAGTTCATGCGCGAGAGGCCGTGTGAACGGTGCAAAGGCAGGCGGCTCCGGGAAGAAGCGCTCGCAGTAAAGATACATGGCAAATCTATAATGGATGTGTGCGACCTCTCTATTGGCGAGTGCTACAGGTTCTTCCAGACTCTGGATCTGTCGGAGACTGAACGCTATATTGCACGCACCGTACTAAAGGAGATTATCTCAAGAC
>DATLXY010000154.1:0-2770 GCA_035575335.1 Nitrososphaera sp.
GAAAAAACGAACAAACCTACCTACACTCAATTCATGATGCACGCAGAGTACTGGTTAAGGCCAAGGGCTGGCGCATCTGGCACGAGTCACCAATGGAAAAACATAGCACAGTTCCCTGGTTAAGTCAATGACGTTAGGCGAGATCTTCAACCATACCACAGGAAAGGAGTATTATTATTGGTCAGAAACTGCGTATCACAACATCAAGCTCTAATTTCATCTCCGAGTACGGTTATGAGCGAAGTATGACGTATCGCAACAAGTTCGAGTGGGAGAGAGACAAACCTGTACATCATATGTCGAGTACTGTCTTTACGACCTTTCGATAATCGAAAACAAGTACGTACGGAGACCAAAAGATGTTGTTGGTCGATGTCAGTTTCAGCTATTTTTTAGGCTATAGACCAGTTTGGACATGTACCTGGCGTTCTTGAGGGCCTTTTCGTATTCCTGCTCACTCATGATCCCCTCCCTGATATAGAGGCTCCTGAACTTACGGCCATCATCGGCAAAGATCCCAACAATGACTCCGCTCTCCAAGATCTCGCCTGCCTTGAGCATTGAAGTCATCACCGATCCCGATGATGGACCGACCAGCATATCCTCCTTCTCTACCAACTGTCTCACCGCGTCAAACGAGTCCTTGTTTGTTGCAGTCATCCATTCGTCTACCACGTTTTCGCGGCGTTTGAACAGCTCGGGCATCGCCGATTCCTCAAAGTTGCGCAGTCCCTGTAGAAGGTGGTTCCTTTGCGCCTGCACCGCGATGACACGGACATTTCTGTTCTTTTCCTTCAGATATGTTGCAGTGCCAGTTATAGTGCCACCAGTTCCGCAGCCCGTAACAAAGTGAGTTATCTTGCCATTTGTCTGCTTCCAGATTTCTGGCCCTGTGCTTTCATAGTGGGCAAGAAAATTTGCATCATTTTCATACTGGTTTGGCATATAGTAAATGTCAGGACGAGGTTTTGAGATCGCCTTTGCAAGTGCTATGCTCTGATCAGTTCCACTGCCCACTCTGGGGCACAAATCGTCTGTAGTCTCATGCAGGGTTGCGCCGAGGAGTCGTAAGATGTTCTTTGTTTCATCGCTCACCTTCTCAGGGATCACAATCTCCACTCTGTAACCAAGCGCAGTTGCAATGCCAGTTAACGCGATTCCAGTATTCCCTGATGTGGGTTCGATGATTACGCTCTTGTCCTTTTTTAGGATGCCACGTCTCTCTGCGTCCATTATCATCCAGTAGGCTGCTCGATCCTTGACAGAGCCAAACGGATTGTACCATTCCAGCTTGGCGAAATACTTGACGTTCTTGGTAGAAAACGATCTTAGTTCCACTAGGGGAGTCTGACCTATACGTTCCACGATGTCAGGGCTAGCGACTGTGGTCAAATGTCCTACTTCGCCTTCTTTATTATAAATTCAAGATCTTTATCGGTCTTGTTTAGAGAAACAAGCTGATGTCCGTTGCGGTTTACCCATCTTGAGATATCCTCTTCAGATTCCGGATCGTCAGCAATTACCCTGAGGGTATCACCAATCTTCAAGCGCTCTAGCTCGATCTTTGTCCTAAATACCGGTTCTGGGCAGTAAAGACCCCTTACGTCAATCGACTTGGTAGGTTGAGCACTCATGTTAGCAAACGGGAGTAAAATTACCCCGACGTCATATTAAATGTTACAGTATTTAACGGAAAAGATCCCGTCCCCTTGGTCTCTGCAGTGTCTTGGCAGATGACCCTACCGACTTTTCGAATTTGTAGCCTCTTAATATTGCAACAGGCACGCCTTCTGACTTGCCCATAACCAGCTCTGCTGCGGCTGCTATTTCGTCTGCAACTGCGATCTTACTTACTTTCAAAGTCCTTCCATACATGTCATGTGAGCCGACATAGCTCCTTATAGGGTCAATACCTGCAATACCGATGGCGACATTTGTCTGTCCTTCGCGAAATGGGCGTCCAAAAGTGTCAGTAATGACAACTGCGATCTCCCTCCCTATCTTTTCTTTTATGAATTCCATGAGTATTCTTGCTGACCTATCTGGATCATCTGGCAGGAGTAGCGCCGCCTCACCTTGCACATTACTCTGGTCAACGCCGGCATTTGCGCACACAAGTCCATGCTTTGTTTCCGATATAACGACTCCATTTTTGGCACGGAGGATCCGAGCTGATTCCTTCAATATTAGCTCCATGATGCGCGGGTCCTTGTCGTGCTCTTTGGCCATCTTCTTGGCTTTTTGCGAAGGTTTGACATTGTCAAGGTTGACAATGCGGCCTTCAGCTTTTGATACAATCTTGTGTGCCACCACAAGAATATCCCCGTCGAGAATTTCCAGACCGTTCTGCTTGACGGCGGCTAGAATAATTGCGGCCAAGTCGTCACCTGGCACGATGTTTTTGACAATCCGCACTGGGATTATCCGTAGCACAGCAATAATGAAGAACACGAGTTAAAAAACGGGTCGGTCATTGCTTTCTACTGGCCGCATTCACTAGGACAGCTTCGCCAAAATTTTTTTTTAGCAAGTTGAGGAGCAGGCTGAGGTCGCGCTTGTCTATCGAGACGTCGGCCTTCTCCCTTACAACATCTACCGGACAGAAGCCCACGGTATAACCAGCAAGCGCGAACAACTTCAAGTCGTTGGCGCCGTCTACCACTACGACAATGTCTTCCTTCTTAACCCCCCATTCTTTTATCGTGTCTCTTACTGCGGCTGCCTTGTCAGAGGTCACGTTCATGATTACACCGTCAAGCTTGCCATCCTT
>DATLXY010000155.1:0-7305 GCA_035575335.1 Nitrososphaera sp.
CGACCTGCTTGTTTCGAGGTACTATCCACAGTTTGCCGACCTGAAATCAGCCATCGCTGAATATTACAGGACAAGGAGGTTCAACCTAGACATAGTCAGGTATCTGTTGAGGTGTCTATGAAATTATGTTAGGCAGTATAGTATATTGCCGTCCTGTCTTTTCAGAATCACCTGTATGGTCTTTTGACCAAGGTCTAGCGCGGCATATACACATACCAGTACCGGTAGTGGCTTTTCTTGTCCTTATCTTTGGCGAACATATCAACTGTTATGTCCATAGTGTCCATGGTGTGGGAAACTTGGAAGCATCGTGAGCCTGATAATAAACTGCGTAGTACTCTACTAATTGTATAGGCCTCACGCCAAGGAGTACTCGGCAAAGCGGCCTCCGCGCGGGCATCTGACTGGGAGGCAACGTGAGTAACCAACAACACTTAAGAACTAGTCCTCAAACCTACTGTTGCTAATGCCCATCCTCAGGACAAACCAGGTAAAATCACATGAGAATGTCGGCAAAGAAGTGACCATCAGGGGATGGGTTTACCGGCTGCGCAAGCAAAAAGAAAATGCGTTTGTACTTGTAAGGGACGACAGGGGTGGAGTCATACAATGCATATTTCCATCCAAACAGGTTGCCAACCTGACCATCGAATCTTCCGTGGAAGTAACCGGCACGGTAAGTCAGGACGTAAGGGCGCCTGAGGGCGGCTATGAAATAAAGGGCAAAGAGATCAAGTTATTCAATATTGCAGGGACAGATTATCCAATTGGCGAATATCAGAGTGAAGAGCTTCTACTAGACAAGAGGCACCTTGCACTCCGCACTCGTAGGATGATAGCGATCGCAAAGATAAGGGCAACGGTGCTAGACCTTGCGCGCAGGTGGTTTGTAGAAAACGACTGGATAGAAGTTACGGCACCCACTATAGTCAAGGGGGCGGTCGAAGGTGGGTCAACCTTGTTTAAGTTAGAATATTTCGACGAAGAGGCATACCTATCGCAGAGCGCACAGCTCTATCTCGAAGCCATGATATTTTCACTGGGTCCTGTCTGGAGCCTCATGCCGTCATTTCGAGCGGAAAAATCCCGGACCGTCAGGCATTTGGCAGAGTTTTCCCATCTTGAAGCAGAGGCACCATGGGTAACATTGGAAGACATACTCGATGTGCAAGAGCAGCTAGTCTGGTACATCATCCAGAACACCATAAAGCAAAGACGCGAAGAGCTGGCATACCTGAAGCGCGATGTGACAGATCTGAAAAAGGTCGAGCCTCCATTTGAACGTCTGCCATATGAAAAGGCAATCGAAATATTGAAATCAAAAGGTGTCACGGTAACAGAATCCGATGGAACGAAGCGTGAGATTGCTATTGGCGACGACCTCAACATCGATTCAGAACGTGAGCTCACCAAGAATGCCACCAAGCCTATCTTCGTGGTTGGATATCCTCTAGCAGTCAAGCCGTTCTACGTGAAGGAAGATCCAAACAGCAAAGGAAGAGGTCTGGCGGCAGACATGCTTGCACCTTCTGGCTTTGGTGAGATAACGAGTGGAGGTCTGAGAGAAGACGACATCGTCTCGATAACAGAGCGTATCAAAAAAGAGGGGCTCAACCCTGCAGACTACGAGTGGTACCTTGACCTCCGCAAATACGGATCTGTCCCGCATGGTGGCTTTGGGCTTGGGATAGAGCGCCTCGTGCGGTGGATAACAAATGTTGAAGACATCAAGGATACGGTACTGTTCCCGCGCACAATGTCACGGGTCACGCCGTGAATCAAGCTTGTGATTTCTTTTTCCTTACCGTCTTTGTCGTCGAAGCTGTTGTTGTCTTTCTCTTTACCCTTGTCTTCTTAGTCTTTTTTGCATCAGCGATTTCTGGTGCCGATATACTATCAACTTTAGCTGGTGATGTTGTCTCTTTAATGCGAGACTGGGCTTCTGGCGCGTTCACCACAGCTGCCGTTATTTGTGCCGCTGGTACGTGCATATCTACCTGTGACTTCACGCCGACGCCGGTCGGATTGTTCTTGACGAGACGAATTTGGATGAACGACATAGGCTTGAGCTCCCCGCTGGAAACTCTCATCTCGTCGGTTCCTATAGTTATCGACTCTGTCTTGATGCCGGCCACAGTTCGTCTGACAATCTCGGCTATGTCGACTGCTGTCACTATGCTGAGGCTACCTGTGGCCTTGATTATGAGCTCGCCGGTATTGTTTATTCTGGAAAGTGCTGGTGCAACATAATCCAGTGTGTCTTTCTTGCCAATGATGAGTACTGAAGGCGGGATCTTTGGCGCAGTAGTCGACGAATCCTGCACAGTCTGTTCTACGATTGGTGCTGTCATCATACCGCCCCTAAGTCTCGCCTTGCGGTTTAGAGGCGCAGCGTCAACTGATGTTGTCCAATATTACAAAGGTTTTAAACTCTATTGCAGGTAATTGGTCTTATAATTGCCAGAGTCGTTCCTTGACGCTATAAAAAAGCAGGTTCTGCTGTTTGATGGAGCAATGGGGACCGAGATCCAGCGCCTCAATCCAAAGCCGGAAGACTTTCCCGATGGCAAAGACGGCTTTAACGATGGTCTCGTCCTCTCCAGACCAGAGTGGATAAAGCAGATCCACAGGAGTTATCTAGAGGCTGGCGCTGATTGCATAGAGACTAACACGTTTGGATCCAACAAATTAAAGCTTGAGGAGTACGGATATGAGGGAAAGACAACCGAGTTCAACAAGAAAGCAGCCCAGCTTGCAAGAGAAGTCTGCAACGAATTTCATGGCCGGCCGCGGTATGTGATAGGCTCGATGGGACCTACCGGTTATCTACCAAGCTCAAATGACCCCGATCTTGGACAAAAGTCACTCGATGAAATACTGGAAGCGTTTCAGCTACAGGCTGAAGGACTGATCCTCGGCCAAGTTGACGCGCTGTTGATAGAGACGAGTCAGGACATTTTGGAGGTAAAGCTGGCGATCGAGGCTTGCCATGAAGCGATGAAAAGGACTGGAAAAAAGGTGCCTATCATTGCGAACGTGACTCTAGATCAATACGGCAAGATGCTTCTTGGGACAAATATCCAGGCTGCATATACAACTGTGAGTGGCATGAAGATCGACGCATTTGGACTCAACTGTTCCACCGGGCCGGCGGAAATGGCACCTAGCGTGAGGTGGTTGAGCGAGCAATGGCTGCCGATACTGGTGATGCCAAACGCGGGCATGCCGCACAACGAGGGCGGACGTGCGGTGTACAAGATGAGTCCAAGAGATATTGCCGGTGCGTTGCTAGAGTTTGTCCAGAAATACGAGAGGGTAAAAATGATTGGAGGATGCTGCGGAACAACCCCGCAGCATATTGCAGAGCTGAGAAAAAGGCTCGACGCTGCTACCGCAACTACCGCAACTACTACAAATTAGGCGTATCACCAAGCCTTGACTTTTCTTGAGGCTCTGAAGCAATGTCTTTGTAAAAGTACTCGATTCCTACCTTACCAAAGCCTCTAACCCTTTTGATGCGGCCCTGCACGGTAAGGCGCGTTATGGCAAACCTTACATCTTGTTTGTTCCCTATCAATTGGTCAAGATCCTTGCTTGTGATCTTACCACTGTTGCTCTTTATTATAGAATAAACCGTCTCTATGAGGCCTGCAGAGCCATTTTTTAATCTGAGTTGCTGAATCGTAGCCATATTTCTTACTTGCCTTTGTGATATAAAACACGTAAGGTAGCCTTTTCGGTATACTGTTTACTTTTTTTGACTTTCTGTATAGCAAATATACTGGATTAATAAATAGAACAGACACTTGATCCCTAGGGTCAGTTCTGCTTTACGAGCTGTAGACCTGAGGCAGGAGCCTCCGCCGCTGATAATAGGAGAACGACTCAATGCCCAAGGGTCTAGGAAGGCCAAGGAGCTGGTGCTTAGAAACGATTTTGACGGCCTAGTCGATCTCGCGAGGACCCAAGTCGAAGACGGGGCGCATTGTATTGACGTGTGCGTTGCGACCACAGAAAGATCAGATGAGCTCGAGTTCATGACAAAGCTCGTCAAGCGCCTCAGCCTAGAAATAGACGCGCCGCTAGTCATCGACTCGACCGACCCGAAGGTCATAGAAGCTGCAGTAAGGCAGATACCCGGTAGGCCAATAATTAACTCCATAAACCTAGAAGGCGACGGGTCGCGTTTTCATGCGCTGGCGCCGTTGATGGCCAAGTACGGGTTGCCTGCCATTGCAATGTGCATAGGGCCAAAAGGGATGGCGAAAACCCCGCAGGAGAAGGTGGAAACGGCGCAGCTGCTCTACGACACCGGAAAGCAGTATGGACTACAGAGCTGGCAGTTCATTTTCGATGTGCTGACGTTCACGCTTGCGACAGGGGAGGCAGAGTTTGCGGATTCTGCGAAAAATACCCTT
Source organism: Nitrososphaera sp. (assembly GCA_035575335.1). GTDB lineage: Archaea > Thermoproteota > Nitrososphaeria > Nitrososphaerales > Nitrososphaeraceae > Nitrososphaera. The sequence continues at coordinate 4,419 of DATLXY010000155.1, forward strand.
GAAGGGATTAGATTAGTCAAGGAAAGGTTTCCAGAGTCTTTTACCACGCTGGGGATTAGCAACGTGAGCTTTGGGCTGCCCGCAAATGCTAGGAAGGTGGTTAACTCTGTGTTTTTGCATCATGCGTTAAAAGCAGGGCTTGACACCGTCATAATCAATGCCCGAGATATCATTCCTTATCCAGAGATCGACGATCAGCAGAGGAAGCTAGCAGAAGATCTGATATTCAACAGACATCAGAACGCGCTGGCGGAACTAATCGCCTATTTTCAAGGGGCCAAGGAGGTCGCCGGTGGGTCGACTAAGAGAATCGAGATCGACCCAACCTGGCCTGCAGACAAGCGAACGTACTTTAGGATAGTCAACCGATTGAAGGAAGGAATAGAGGATGACGTCGTACAGGCCATTGCTGACCGTGCCAAGGAAGCTAAGGTGGAAAGACAGGATGGCCGGCTTGTATTGTACGCCTCTACAAAAGAGGATGCACACGAGGCAGCGGTTCAGACACTCAACGAAGTCTTGCTGCCCGCCATGAAGGAGGTTGGAGATAAGTTCGGTGCAGGCGAACTCATTCTACCTTTCGTGCTGAAATCAGCCGAATGCATGAAAGCAGCGGTCGCCGAGCTAGAAAGATACTTGAGCAAGCAGGAGGGTGTGAGCAAAGGCAAGCTGGTGCTTTGCACAGTGTACGGAGATGTGCATGATATCGGCAAGAACCTTGTGAAAACAATTTTCGTAAACAATGGTTACACTGTCTATGACCTTGGCAAGCAGGTGCCTATGCAAAGGATACTGGAAAAGATAGAAGAGGTCAAGGCAGACGCGGTCGGTCTTTCAGCGCTGTTGGTTTCAACTTCGAAGCAGATGCAATATTTCGTCGAGCATGCGCGACGGAACAACATGACCATACCGGTGCTCTGCGGAGGAGCCGCCATCAATAGCAGCTTTATTAACAGAATTGCCAAAGAAGGCGGCATCTATGCACCGGGGGCATTTTATTGCAAGACTGCATTCGACGGCCTCAAAGTTATGAATAAGCTGATGTCGCCAGAACGCGAGCAGTTTCTCAACGAATGGCAGAAAAAGCTTGAAAAGTGGGACGAAAAGGAAGCTGCTGTAATAGATCAGTCGCTGCTCCCACATAGTGGTATAAAGCCCGTGGAGCCGCCTATACCTCCACATATCAACAGGCCGATAAGGATTGAGCCTTCGCAGATGAACCTCGAAGAAGTATGGAAGTATCTTAACAAGAAGTCGTTGTTTGTACTTCACTGGGGAATGCGTGGAAAGGGGACATTCGATCAGGATCCCGAAGAACTCTTAAGACGGTGGAAAGAGCGCGTAATAAGAGACGAACTCTTTGAGCCCCGGGCAGTCTATGGCTACTACAGATGCCACAACCTCACTCCAAATCAAGGTGGCCCTGGCAGGCTTGCAGTCGACTTGCCCGGTGGCGGGCAGGTGGTATTTGAATTCCCACGTTCGTCTAAGGAAAAGCACCTTTGCCTGGCAGACTATTTCGGAGAGGATGACATAGTCGCATTTCAGTCGGTGACCGCTGGGAGCAAGGTGACAGAGATCATTGACAGGTGGAACAGGCAGGATAAGTACACCGACGCCTACTATTTGCATGGTCTTGCCGTGGAAACTGCCGAGGCAATGGCAGAGTGGGTCAATGCAAAGATCCGGGACGAGCTCAAAATAGGGCCAAAGAGAGGACTTCGCTACAGCTGGGGGTACCCCAGCTGCCCCGACATTTCACAGCATCATCTCGTGTGGCAGATACTTGACCCGGCAAAATCTGGCATGACCCTGACAGAATCAGGTCAGATAGTGCCTGACCAGTCTACCGCCGCTATAGTGGTGCATCATCCGGAAGCTGAATATTTCGTTCTGTAAGCCAAGTCGTACGACGAACGGGCTAAATGACAGTATACGACCACGCGACCAATTACGGAAGAAAGAAAAATGGTAATGGCTTACACTATTGACGTACTCTCAACTCAAACTCTCTAACATCCGATTGTATTCCCTCTACCATCAGCACTCCTTTGACCGTATACAAGGCCTCCTTTGCCGGTGCCCCATTTGCTGTTATGGTGACGTGCATTTGACCTGTTCGAGCATCCTTGCTCAGCATGTCAGGCAGATCGACCGAGGGCCTGTCGATGGACAGGTACGGCTGATAGCCTGATGGCTCTATGGTAATCACCACGCGGCCGTCGGTTATTGCGCGATCCTCCAAGTTCTGCACGTTGAATACTATGTTTGTAGCTTGCCCGACTCTAATGTCAATACGGTCAGCTGTGAAATCAGTAAACCTGACGTTTGGTACTCCAGGACTCGCATTAGTCGACATCAAAAAAATCACGATCCCGACTGCAATGGTGACTGCCGCTGCAGCAATAGCTATTACCTTGAAGAGCAATAATCAAAATGGCATCGTTGAGGTATAAACGAGAATAGTATCTTTGTGCTAGAAACTAGTTGTAGAATGAAAACTCTGGCTTGCAGAAATTGATTACGTGCTGCGGCTTGGCTTTTGGCTGTCGAGTTTTGTGTTTTTCCTCATGCTTGTAGCCGCGATGACGTCGGGTATGTTATTTGGATCCTGTGAACCATCTCGCACTTTCCTCCAACGAGCTCATGCTTTTTTGAAACCAGTCTGTGTCAGTGGTAACTGACTTTTCTTATTTTGCAACTACGAACGCGGAGGTCCTACGACTATTGCCGCCATATTTATAACATGGACAATTGCGCCGAAATTCTTTCGAGACGACTCGTTTTCATCCCTTTGTCTCGCATATTTTTACTAAAGTCAACAAATTGTTTCTTAGCCTGCTACATTTTCATCAGCTAGCAATTACAAACAGTTTCCCATGATTCC
>DATLXY010000156.1:0-2141 GCA_035575335.1 Nitrososphaera sp.
TGTACTCCAGCGATTCGTCGATGAATCTGATTTTTTCTTAGGTCGTTAGTAACAAACTGGACAATACGTCTGGCATCTTTCTTCTCTTTAAGACGGGATATTCTCTTCGCGACCCAGCTTTCTACAAATATTGGGCTGAAGATTATTGTCCAGAGTATCGTCATTTCAATAATCAAACCGTTCCATTCTATTGACATTGGGTCAAAGAAGTGGTTTGAATGTGCTATTATACTTTGATCGAATGCACTCCAGCGCGCTGCAATGCCGGTATTCTATTGCGGTCATGCAGATATTTGTGTAAGAGCATCTATCCAGAAAATGTCAGAGATCGGCATGTGGGTGTCGGTTGACTGACAGGTGGTGCCTGGCAGTCACGGCGACCTCCTTGCCAAGTCGAGCACGAGGATCATCGCCTGCTTGCCTCAGAGCTGTAGAAAATGACTCCTGCGACAATTATATCACAGATGATTTCAACGCCGCATCAGGTGACGGCAGCATGCGCGTGTATGAAAGGGCGAGACCAACAATGATGGCGTCGTCGGGGATTGTCATGCTAAGTTCTCCGACCGATTTGAGGTTTTGACGTGGAGGCTCTTCTTCAAGTTCGTTTCGGAGTCACCGCCTTCCTATCAAGCAGGTACGGAAGGCTGAAGTTTGATGGCAGTATGCCGCGAAGAACCACTATTTCGAGGACTGTTGCGTTCACGCACCAGTCAACGATAGTGTTGATCATGGAATAGGTCCCTCTTGCGGTGACAGGAACTTCACATATCAGAGCGCAGAATCTCCCCGGATCGTTGGCATAAATCCTGAACGCGTGTATGGATCTCTTTCCGATGAAAATGGTAGCAGGCTTACATACTGGGATTCAATATAGGTGTTGATGCATGTTTAGCTCTTTTATGATGTGGTTAATCGTAACAGATCCTATCAGCCCCCTGTCTAGAAAACCCGCGTTCATCACGGCCCTTTCAACCACGATATTGCGGTTTGGAACAGGTAAGACTTTTGTGTATCTCTGAAGAGATGACAGGCAGATTGTTACTTATTCTGCTATCTGTTTCGGGGTTCGTTTATCGAGATACTATCTCAGCAGGACAAATATCAATATTGTTTTCAGTGCAGTGCACTAGGGCTCTTGTTGTATGTCATGTGCTTGGGCTGCATTTTTATGGCCACCATACTATCTCCCAGATAGGCGAAAAGAATGAGCGCAGTTAGCGAAATCGTCTCACGAAGAAAGATTGTCACTCTGAGGAACGACCTTACCCCGTCGGCCCTAGATGCGGCCAAGCTTATGGTCAAGAACAAGGTAGGCTCTGTTGTCGTCGTGGATGTAGAAGGAAAACCGGTCGGCATAGTTACTGAAAGAGATCTTCTCAAGAAGGTTACTGCCCAGAACAAGTCTCCGAAGGAGGTCGTGGTGGAAGAAATCATGTCATTCCCGGTCATCACCATCAAGGCCTATGATTCCATTGAAACAGCTGCCGCGGTGATGAAAACGAACAAGATAAAGAGGCTCATTGTGATGGAGCAGGACGGTTCACTCCTAGGCGTACTCTCCATCACGGACATAACAAGAAAGCTGGCCAAAATACTTGCAGACGAGTACGACCGCTACGGACGCATGAAGACCATGCTGGACTTTTAAATAATTGGTTGGTTGTGCATTGTTGCGTAACTGACTCTCCTGTCAAGGAGGTTTGACAAAGCTGCATTTAGCTTGGCCTCCTGTCATCGCCTCCCGTACATGGTCAACTGGCGCTCTTACAACGAATCCCTGGCCAGGCGTGGAGAAGTTATGCTGGATTTTGATGTAATCGACGGCTGGCACGACGAGCTGGAAAGGATTAACGAAGATAAGGAAGGCGAGAGCGTCATTCAGGTACCCTGACTCTTTTGTACAGCTGCTGGGGTACATGCGCGCATATTTCCACCTGCCGTACAGACAGACTGAAGGCGTAGTCAGGGCGCATGCAGGGAGCAAGGTACCGTCCATCCCCGACTACAGCACCCTTTGCCGGCGCATCAACAGCCTGGACATCAGGGTTGACGAAGAAAAGGTGGGCAACAACATAGTCATCGCACTTGACAGTACAGGCATCATAAAGGTAGCCAACCGCGGGGAGAATGGATGCGGC
>DATLXY010000157.1:0-2188 GCA_035575335.1 Nitrososphaera sp.
TGCCTGATAGTCCAAAGAATAATGCGGTGTCTCCATCCTTGCCAACATTGGCAGAACAGTGCATCGGGAAGACATTTTTCATTGGCAGAATAAAGTTCATTATGGAAAATATGGCCTTCTTGATCTCGCCGGCATAAGACGTCGAACCAATGAGTACCAGTTTCTTCTTAAAGTTAATGATGATAAAGGTCTCTGTCCTTGTCCCGAATTCCTCTGGAATCGCCGCGAAATCATCGCAGGAAAGGAGAGTGAATTCGGGCTTGAAGTTATCAAGCTCTTCCAGAGTGGGCCGGATGAATAGCTGTCTTGCAAAAAGGTTGTGCCATGCCCTGTTGTTGATAACTCTTATCGGCAGCCTGTTTTCCGGATCCGCGCCTACAAAGCCGTCGAAGATAAAGAACTCCTTGTTTTCTACATGAGCCTTCATCCTGTTGAATATTTTGTCAAAATTCTCTTCGGAGATCGGGTGGTTTACCTTGCCCCAGTCCACCGTATCATGGGTGATCTCATCGTCTACAATGAACTTGTCGTCAGGGGATCTGCCGGTAAACTTGCCGGTCTTTACACAGAGGGCACCAGTTGAAGATAAGATACCCTCATTCCGGGTGATGATCATTTCGACTAACGACGGCACCGACAGGTTATGATAAGCTCTCCCAAGCTTGATCTCCATCTCTGCGAGCTGTATCATAGGCTTTGTAGTTATAATCTTTGGGTTGTCTTTTCCGATTCGCACTGCATCCAAACCTAAGTCTTCAGCATTTAATCTGTTTAATGAAAAGGTAGTTTAACAAATTTCGTAAAGAATTCTACGATAAAAACAACCGTCCCATACCTTATAGCCATCATATCACGTTTGGTCAGAGCCTTTGCTAAGCTTGGATAGAAACGGATAACTCCACAGATTCCAAAAATAGCACGAAATGACGACGACAATTAGGAAAGCCGGCTCTGCCCGCGTCGTCACGTAAGGTTTGCAAGCCCCCATGCATACGGTTCCACCTCCGCACACACTAGCAGTCAATGTACATTCATGATAAAAAGCTGGAAGTGGCGTAAGCATAGAGTACAACAGAGAAAAGCGAACTTGATTGGTCAAAAGCCTGCTAGGGGGCGAGACAACGTAACACTTTAGCGTTTGAGCGTGGAAGTCAGGATTGTCAGCCCAGTGTAGAGGAATCGCAATCATGGTCATAGTGGAGAAGAGACAACACGAACAACGAACCTATCGCAAACAAGTAGTAGCTGAGAGAACATAAACGACAGCGTGTGGAGGGAACTCCTCTCACTGTTGTTGAAATGGGAGCGCCAGCGGTAGCATTGTCACACACCTCAAACGCCATAGCGTCTAGAGGGTGTCAGTCCTAACTACGACTTGATACTCTTATGCTCTTGGTACGTCTCTTTGCAGGAGCTGAGTATTTTAATTTCAGGGCAGAGATAAACCGGTTGATTTCTGCGGGGGTTAGCAGAACCATTTCCACATCAGCGGACAAGCTTTGTGTGAGTGAAAGCTGGTAGCTTAAAAAGATTTTCAAGTTGTTCACACTCGGCCGGGGCGTTCCAGCCAAAGTTTTGGCTGGCAGCTACCAGAAATGTGGGCGGGAGCAGCTATTGCTGCTTTAGCGCCTCCTGCAGTTCGACGGCCCTGTCGGCAAGGATGTCAAGAAATTCATTGAACTCTTCTTTCGTTGCGTTCCTCTTTAGCGTGCGCCTTGTCTGGTAATGAAATGAGTTGTACACCCTTCCGATAGCAACTCCTAGGGCGAAATCGTTCCTGTTCCCGACAGGGATATGCCCCAAGCTACGCACTATCTCTGAGATCTCGGACGCATTCGACACTGTTTCGTTTATCTTGTCGAGAATTGCTTTCCTTACCCGGGCGTCCAACAAGTTGATGTTCTCCCATGCGCTATTAAAGCAATCTGTAACATGACAAACATCAAGAGTAGCAGGGACGAGCTCCTGTTTGGCGAGGTACAGGCGATTATTCTTTCTCTTTTATCATTCCTGATAGGTCTATGCTAAAGAATGTCCTTAGTATCCCAACATAGGTCTGGACAGGAGGAGGAACCTCATCTTCGCAAGCGACTCCCATGTTCCATGCATTTATCCATATCACCATGCTCTGCAGCATGTTGACGAAGCGCCGGTATTTGCTGGGTACTACTTCAAGGGCATCGATGTA
>DATLXY010000158.1:0-2438 GCA_035575335.1 Nitrososphaera sp.
CAACAACAGGATAAAGGCCAGGAAGTGGGAGTAAAATTGCAATAATGGCAGCCGCTAGAAAAGATGATGTGCGCCATATATACGTGATGCTAAAGGAAGAAAGGTCCTTTAGGCTGGATGGTTAGAGTAGGGAGCAACGAAAAATGGCCTGACCCCGGTACTTGCATTTCCTGACAAAGGAAGATGATGTCATTGACAGGTTAGGCCAGAGGCTCGCGTAAAGCCACAGTGCGCATATACTAGGCGCGAATAGGAGAATGCTCGTCCAGCAAGGATAAAAGGAAGATCATGGAAGGGACATAGGAGAACCCTCAGTCAGACCAAAAAAAATTATATTTTGCCAAGATAACATTCATCACTACAGTAGCAGCGCTGGCTGGTGCACCAGCTGTGCCGTTGCGGATGCATGACAGTGCCGCATCTATCGCAACGAGCTTTGTACTTGCAGGCCATGCCAATTGTTGCACTCATAGAGTAATACTATCCGCATCATCGAATAAAAGATTTTTGACGAATTGTTCCGGGATCACGTGGAGCAGATGGTAAAGCAAGTCCGAGTCGAGATGTTCTCTGTCAAAGTATTTTACAATGAAAGAAAAAAGTTCTGCTCTTTAGCCGGGAGTTGGAAAGGCGTGTTTCATCTTGGAAGCCAAATGATTCAGCTTGGGAGTCAATGCGTCAAAACGACCATGACCAAAACTTAAAACGGTGATGATCATACAGTGTCAGAACGCGATGGAAGCAGATGGGATAGAGCCGGAAATCGAGGTATTGCGTGGCACCTAGCTGATAACACCTGTTCTTGTTAACTTTGTTTCTAAGACAGAAAAAAGAGCTAAAAATTTGCGTTGATCAGACATGGCCTTCTAGTGATTGAAGTTCCGGAATTTATACCAAGTAGCATAATTAAGCTGACACTCCTTCAGTCAGATATTTCCTCATATCAATCAAGATGGAAACGCTTTGTCCGAAAGTAATGCTCTGTATCTTCCTCCTCCTTATCCTCATCCTCAAGATATCAGTTTTACATACCTAGTCAACTAGCGACACCCCTTAGATATCATTACTCATTTTGTAGGCGTATAACTCGAATATTGGTAAACCTGAGATAATTGCGAGTGTTTGCAGCTTGAAAAGCTGTAGAGCTCTTTCGTGTCACAAAACATCTCTTGAATTATTGATAATCCATCTTGCAGCCTCAAGCTGACTCTGGCTGTGATTCAGATGGCCCTTATCCAGTTCTATGGTTCCCCTGATCAGTCTTTTCAAGTCATGGACGTGTTGCAACACCTCCCTTATTGGGATCTCACCCTGCCCGAGGTTCAGCCCTTCTCCGGCGGGAACAAATCCCTTTGCATCGCTTATGTGCAGCTGCACCAGACTACTTGATATAATGTGTATGCATTCCTCCCAACTTGGAGGCTGGCCACGAATATCCCTCTCCAAATCGCCAAGATGGTTTCCGCTGCCTTTCCTTACATAATTTGCATATAGCTGATAGTGTGACAGATCCAGGACAGTCTTGATTCCGTATTTTTGCAGGTTCGAAATATCCGCTGGATGGTATGGTCCCGCGTTAGCAAACCTAGGATAGTACTTGGGGTAGGTGTTCTCAAGTGCCATCACAATTCCTTTTCTCCTGCCAAGGTCTTCCTTTTCATAGAACCGAAGAAAGGTTTCTTCTGACCTTGACTGAAGCTTTAACTTCTCCTCTTTTGTTATCGGCAGACTAGCTCTTGAAACGTAGTAGGTTAGATGAAATACAACCACCGCATCCTCTCGGATACCTGACTTGCTGCATACCGCTTCAGCTTCCTCGACGGTCTGTAGGATCGAGTCTTCAACCATCCTTCTTCGTTTTTCATCCCAGATGTTCTCTCCGGGTTCAAAAATCGGTGCGTGGTACGTCAGGTATTCGATTTCATTCTTTGAGCAGAAATTGGCAATCATCCTAACCCGCTCACCAAACATCGTCTTTTTCATTACGCTGGCAACCTGCTGGACTTCATGGCCCCTTATCTTGTATCCATACTGGCGCTGTATTGTGTCAATTATCTTGGAAATGTCTTCAAGGTCGGCTTTACTGTGGGTTGACTTTAGCTGAAGAATTATGGACATTGTGGTGTACTCGTCTTTTCAGACAATAGTTCATGTCCAAGGCCAGAATTTATACGATGCGTCGATAGAAGGCTTGTCGTTTTAACCAGAGAATGGATATAATGCTGCGCTAGTTCTCCCTGACTACATCACGACCTATAGAATACGCGGAAAGTGGATCGCCGCAATTGCCAACATGATCTATTGTACCTGTCCAATGGGCGCATTCTATGTTTTATTCTGCACCTTTTGCAGCGGGACGAGGATGAACAGTGCAACCAAAATCGCAGACAAGAGCCATGCATTTGCATATCCTCCTGCGAACTTGATCGCGAGCGAAA
>DATLXY010000159.1:0-7748 GCA_035575335.1 Nitrososphaera sp.
ACCGTACAGCAGCACTCCCTTTGGCGCTTCGATTCCGAGCTTTTCAAATATCTCCGGGTGCCTGAGCGGAAGCTCTATCATCTCGCGCACTTTTTGGATCTCTTCTTTGAGCCCTCCGATGTCTTCGTACGTTACCTGAGGAACACCGCGGGCTGATTCGTTTGCCTCCACTATGGAAAATACTGTCTTGGATGTGATTATTGCACCGCCATCAGGACCGACAGAAGGTGTTATGCCACTGATCTGAAACGTCAGCCTGCCGCCAAAGTACGGGACCATTACGTTATCTCCTTTCAAGATCGGCACGCCTTCCAACGCGTCTGCAAGGTATCGTTCATCAATCGGCGGAATCTGCTCAAGCGGTGCAACCATTACCTTTGCAGCCTGGATCACCTTTACTCCTTTTATGGTGACAGCGTCGCCGATCGCGATGCCGGCGTTATTCCTGACAAGCCCATCAACGCGGATTATTCCCTTGCCCTCATCCGACGGGTAGAGCGGTAAAATCTTGGCAACCGTACGGCGCTTACCCTTTATCTCTATGATGTCGCCTGTCTTGAGATTCAGCGAGTCCATCGAGTCATAGTCTATTCTGGCCACGCCTCTGCCGACATCTCTCGTATACGACTCCAATACCTTCAGGGTGATCGATGACATGATGTTATCAAGCTATGTTACAAGCCTGCTATCAATTATGCGGCTGTGAAAGCCGAAACATTTGCGAGATCCGCGTCTGGTGGCTATTACCACCACCATACGCGCAATCACAGCCGAAATGTTGTTGTTGCTTATGTAGTTGGATTACTGGCCAAAGATGTAGTATAATGCAGGATATGCAACAATCTGGCAGCCGCTGGACGGCATTTTAGAGGGTTTTTGGGAGGTGGAGGCAAAGTCTTGACCACCAGCGCTTAGACCACGACTGCTGTACGGGCGTATGCGTCTGCATCTGTGTATGTGTATGTGCATGTACGTGTGAAATCAAGAGACGAGCTTGACGAAAGTGTTGGGCCGCGGCGATGCTTGGATATGACTGGCAAGAAAAAGCATGTCGGCCGCATATAGCGTGGCAGCACATCTCGGGAGAGCTTTTCTCGCTAATGTAATTGAGCGATTCTGTTGAATGACACTTCTTTTCTCAAGGTGTCTGACAGAACTTCAAAGAGAAGCTTTGCCACCGAATCCCCCATTATCTTACTCAATTTTTCTTCAAAAAGTTCTGGCATGTAGGTGATCGCTTTTTCAGGGTCTATCTTGTACACCAGCTTTAGAGTCTTGAGTACCAGGTTTGTAGTCCCCTTCCCCAGCAGCCTTTCCATGCCGCCCTTTACCTGCGTAATAACGTCGTATGGTGTCCATTCCCGGTATATCCAGCCACTATGGATGGTCGAATGGTGGGCGTTGATAAGGTTCACCAGGTCGCTGAAGGACATCTTTGCTACGACCTCGGGGTCGTTGTACCAGCATATGGCCTGCAGCGGCTCGGCAAACTCCCTGCCCAAGGCACTTTCGTATTGAGTCAGTCTGGTCTGCCGACGCTCGCCGGTCTCGCACAACACCAAAGGGTCTCCAATGGCAACGATCCCTTTGGATTTGGAACGCTTTTGCACCTCGAGAACCAAAGAATGCAACGAGCTTGTCAGCTTATGGATTTCCTGCTCAGTCGTGTTGTGGGGCGAATAAAACTCGTTCCTGTTAATGACTAGGAGAGCCCTGCTAGTTATGTAATCTTCGATTTCCTTGCCATCGGCCACGGCCAAGTCTGATGCCACCCGAGACATTTGCTGGATCACTCTTGGCGGATCCGGCTCGGCAACATAGATTATGGCGTAATCGTTTGACAGGTACTTCCATATTTGTTTGTATATGGCAACCTTTACCTTGTCATGCTTCTGTAACGTTGGTGTCAAGATAATAGAATGGAGGTTCAGCCCAATGTCGTTTCGCATTTGATGTTGATCCTACCTTTAGTTCTGCTCTGCTAATATGACTTGCGATCTTGCAAACATACGACACACCGTCGCAATTCGCGCGTGTGTGCAAAGCTGAGCTAGCTGTCACCATTATTATTTCAATATTCAGAATCTGTCGCTTGAATCTATAAAAGTAAAAAATTCATTAATTATCTACACTTGAACTATGGCAAGTTTTGCGAAGATATTTTGCACCTGAACGAATCGATCAGGCTTGTCCTGCTATTCACCAAGGAGGGAGATATTGTTGGAGTAGAATCGAGGATTGGAGATAGCCTGCTAATGCCTCCACAGCAGATGCCCGAGCTAATTATGAAGTCGCTCATCGCATTGAATGTTCTCAAGACCTTTGATGAAAGCCTAGGAAAGCTGATGTACGCCTACGCAGAGTTTGATAAGGCAAAAGGGGTCGCAGTAGTTCTCGGAGGCTATATTCAGGACGCCGTTCTCAGAGACTGTATTCTGCTGGTATCGTTCGCAATTGAATCTGACCACTACAAGATATTGGAGGAGCAGCTTTTTCCTTTTCTAAAGCAGGCACGCTGACTGCTATCTATGCAAGACAGTAGTGGTGAGTTGATTCGATAATGATAGGGGGTAAGATGACGACGGTGATGATGATTTTCACGTAGCTTTGTGCTGTCAGCGATGCACAGCGGGATCGGGAAATATACCTAGAGCAGACGAAGAATATGAATTCCTCGTATTGACTACCTCACTTCCCGGTGACTGTGTTGCCATGCATCAGAATTACTCGCAAATATACACACATGCATACGTGCGTCAGGAGACAAAGAGACTGCAAGATCTGAAGCTGCCCTGTAGCATGCGGGTGTTTGCAGAAATATGTCCGGCCAAGGCGCGGAAGAGAGGGTACGTTAGTCTGAGACGCCGCAAACCCTCTGCCATAAGCAAAGCCAGATATCACATCCTGCTTGCTTCGTGCCAGTACAAATTTTCAGTTCGGATTTTTGGTTCTTGATTTTTGAATCTAACAAGTGAGAGAACGCCATAACAGTTATTGTTGAACCAATGCTACACTGGGCGGCTGTGACTAGTATGCCCGAAAGCCGCGGCGTTCTTGTTTGCCAACTCTACTGCCTGGCGAGTAGGGCTTTCTGCTAACATCAATATTTTGGCGCCTGCAGCAGTTCTTCTTCTTTTTTTAAAAAAAAGAAAATAAAATAGTTTGTCAGCGATACTGCAAAAAACCACTACCATTATGCTGTTGTTGCCCGCTGGATTTACTGGACAGATCTTCAGTGCCTCCGCGAACCGCTTTATTATATGATGTTGAAAAAGGGAGGCTTTAACGAACGGGTATAATTCCTGGAATAATATGATATTTTGCCCCACCCTTTCCAGGTGGGGACTGATTGACATGCCGTTTGGTCGTCATGGTTCCCTGCCAGCAACAATACAACCAAGGGATCTGTCATGGTGGCCCATGAGTATGCCTTTTACGGCTGCTTTGACGGCTGACGAGAAAAATCTCACCCACCATTAAAGACATTAAGCAGCAGAATTGCTGATTGCTCATAACATTTCTTGAGATATAATATACGAGTTGTATCTAGTTTTAATATCCAGATTGGAAGCGGCAATTTTACAAATGGGCTTCTTTGACAGATTCAGAAAGAAAAAGGAAACTACAAAGACCGCCAGCACTGCCGCTACCACCAGCACAGAACGTTCCAGCACCCGGCAAGCGTCGACAGAAGAGGATCAAAGCATACACGGCTGATGGCAAGCCTATCTATGAATAGATTATGATGACAACGACGATACTCTTGATCCACAAACTCTTTTTCTATATTCTGTGGTGGGAGCCGCACACCAAATTTGGTGATGCGTTCACCTGATCCTCTCAAAGAGGCAAGCTCCGGATGGCCACTATAGTAGACTAAAAGGGAGCGGTCGTCCCAGCAAGCCATAACGGTACTGCCACAGCAACAGAAAATTCAGGCCCCACTACTCTGACGAATAATGCATAGGCACGAGGGTGCGATGCCAGCTCCAGAATAAGAGCAGAAGCAAGAATACCCGGATTGCTCGCGGCAAGAGAGAGGGAGATAGATAGATAGCACAAGCTCGGCCACATTCTGGAGTCAAGGGCAAAGAGGAGAAAAACCATAGAAACGGAGACCGCGGGGAATGTCCACGACTCCCTCACGAGCCTAAAAGGTAATTTGGCTTCCTTTGCGACCCTGTCGCAAAGCGCGACCTGTTAAATTGTATGTTTGGTATTCCAAAATGCGCGTAATGATTTACTATGCAGCAGCAAATCCACCTGCTTCTCCTCCTAGGTCACGGTGGCCCTTGGGAGACCATTTCGGCATAAGGAAGAAGACGCTGCTTATAATCATGGGCTCACTGGCTGTAGCTGCAATAGTGATTGCGGCCACAGTGGCAGTGACATTCCAGCAGTTCCAGCGTACCATAAGTGACGAGTCTGCTCCAAGAGTAGCCTTTGTAAAATTCGAGATTGAGAGGCAGGACCTACAGGTGGGCCAGAATACCACCTTCACGTTCAACGTGGAAAACTCTGAAGGCAGAGTAATTGATGATGCCTCTGTGTCCATAGAAGTCAGGCCGGAGGCGGGCAACAACTATCTCTCAATAAGCAACAAGACGATAGACCTACCCGTACTCTACACAAATGCAAGGAGTGGCGAGATCAAAGTCACCATAACTGCAACGGGGACACCTGCAAGAGAGGCTGTTTACGACATCACCAGCACACTGTTAGCCGGGGGAAGCAGGGCAGACGTCAGGCAATTTGAGATCAAGATTCGACAATAGGTCGATCTTTTTGGCCTCAAAGATAAAGATAATAGCAATTGGTGGGAATTATTTTTCAGCTGCTGCTATTGATGATGATGGCGCTTTACGCCGCACACGCATTCATTATTGACAGCACAGATCTGTTGGAGAATCATTACATATATCACTGGAAAGAATTTTGTAGAATTGACGCTACAAAAAGAGTAGAGGTTTCTTTTCTTTGCATACTCTTATACTATAGGATCGGAGATAGGTTGCTAGCCGAAGACCCTAGCAACAAGGCTGAGATCTTCAACCTCTATCTGCGAATCACTGAGGTCTTGATGGTGTATCAGCCTTGCATGGTGCTTTACTTTCGCAATGAGGGATTCACTGTTGCAGTCAGCTATCAGCCTCTGGCACAGCGGACATTTTGCAGAGCAGGTCTTGATTATCATTCTCCTTCTTCTTCTCCTCCTCTACTGGCTTGCAATGCCTCGCCCATTAACTATCAGGTAGGCGTCAATGCACCTCGTTGACAAGTGTTCTTCACCTACCAGAAATGCAGTACTCTCTAAAGCTACTGCTAATTTCTTAACAGCCTGCTGTCACAATCCTCCATATACTTGATCCCTAATCAACATTAGTGAAAAAAATCCGATCGCAATCTACGCGATATCCAAAATATGCGCGGGATTACGGTTAATATGGCCAGCGTATACTGTCCGCTCAAGTAAGAAGGGGCAGCGATGCAAGACCCGCTTGAGCGTCCGGCCACAGCATACATGCACAGAGAGTTTGTCATGCTGGACGAAAATGTCAACGTCGCGCATGCCGTGGGTGAGATGCAGGCCCACCATGCTGAAACAATAATAGTGACCAAGAGCGGTGTGCCGGTCGGGATCGTTACCGACAGCGACATCCTCAACAAGGTAGTGATGAGAGGCGAAGACTCTGACAACGTGTACCTGAAGTCGATAATGACCTCCCCCATAATCACACTGTCATCGAGGGGGAGCGTCGAACAGGCCCTCCAGCTCATGAGGATAAACCAAGTCAAGCGCATACCGATCACTGACGACGTTTCGATCATCGGGATGGTCACGCAGCGCGCGCTTGCGGATGCCGTGAGGAACGCTGTCATCGAGAGCACATTTCGGAGCTACCGCGCTGCCATACGGCAGCACTACAAGCCGATTCTTGGAAACCTTGGGTTCATACTCCAGTTCGCAGGCATACTGATGATCGCGCCTACGTATCTGGGGACCGCGCTTGGCGAGAATGTCAGTGCCACAGGGATATTTCTGGCCGCAGTCCACCTGCTTGGGGCCGGCTTTGTACTGAACGCGTACGGTGAAAAGAGACCACTCAACCTGAAGCAGGCCTCGATCCTCGTCATATCCAGTTTTCTGGTGCTGAGCCTGTTTGGATCCATTCCGTACATTTACGTCAACCCCTTCAGTGAGGGGATCGACCCGCTGTCGTTATTTATGAACAGCTTTTTTGAGAGCGCATCCGGGTTTACCACGACCGGTCTCTCGATGATATCCCGGCCGGAAAACCTCACAACAACTATGGTATTTTACCGGTCATACACACAGTGGATAGGAGGACTCAGTTTCATCTATCTGATAATGACGCTCTTTTATCCGGAGAGAAAGCTCAGTGCCATGAAGAGCGTGCTTGGCGGCGGCATGCTCAGGTTCAAACAGATGCTAGTGACGGTGGGCGTGATATTTTCGGCATACACTGTGGGCCTGGTGCTCTTCTTGGTCCTTGTGGGCCACGCGCCAGATGTCTATGCAGTTTCGATTATCTTCAGTTCTGTGACAGGCGGAGGCTTTGTCCCCGCTTCCAACATCCTGGCTCAGGGTCAGCCGCAAGTCCTTTCCGCTCTAATAGTCGGGATGGTCATCTCCGCCCTCCCCTTTGCATTTCACTACTCCATATTCAGCAAGCAGGCTAGGACAAAGAGGCTGACATCCGAAGTCATCGCCTATGGCGTTATCATGGGTGCATCGATACCGCTGTTCACCTTTCTGACAGGGGCGAGCTGGACCACGGGCAGCAGCTGGTTCTCTTCAATTTTTCACATAGTCAGCGCATCGACAAATTCCGGGTTCCAGTACATCGATGCCAGGGCACTCGCGCTTGACGCCAAGATCCTTCTGATAGTTCTCATGTTCATAGGCGGGACAGCATTTTCTACCGCAGGCGGGATCAAGGTTGCCAGAGTTCTGATACTCTTCCAGCGCCTCCTCAAAAAGGGCGCTACCACAGATACGCCATCATCGATTTCGATCCTGTCTAACCCCCACAAAGGTTCTCTAATCGAGAGCCAATTGCGCAGTCGAAAGTGGCAGCAACGCCAGGAGAATGGCAATCGGGTAGCAGGGGACGTGGATGAGAAGGTGCCTTCCACTGGTGACGGCGAAGCTGTCGGCCCATTTCCAAAGAGGATGTCGCTATTTTCCGACAGACTGTTGAGAGAATCTGCAATTGTCATATCGTCCTTCGTTACGCTGGCTGTTGCGACAGGGACCGTTGTTGCCTACATGTCGGACAGCAGCATTGAGAACGGGATTTTTGAGGCAGCATCTGCGATCACGACGACGGGTATGAGCACCGGCATAACATCTTTGGACCTCGACCTGCTTTCAAAGCTGCTGCTCACGGCAAATATGATCGTTGGCAGGTTTGAGATAATTGCGGTGCTCTACATCTTTTTTGAAGCTCTCAGAAGATGATAAAAACAAAAAGGAAAATGGGGTCATTCATTAGCTGACTCATTCAGGTTCTATCTCCCTGACGCTGAACCACTTGAAGTCAACGTCGTCTGCGTGATCCCATCTGAAGGTCACGACTGGTCCTCCCCACGTGATTACCTGGTCATCGTCTCCTCCGCACTTGTTTTCAGAGTTAGCTTCCCATCCGCCATCGTCGAGATATTCGTTGACTTTCTCCCAGCCTTCACCATCGGCGTTATCGTCCACCCATAGCTCCTGCTTAACC